>JAHFNN010000010.1 GCA_023267315.1 Candidatus Nomurabacteria bacterium
AAAAAAGCTCGAGATATTGGAATCATCGCAATTGTGATTATTATCACCTCGACGATTCTGACGGTGTGGCTGAGTTATGTGTGGACGGTATCTTTTATACAGACAGTGAATGCGAGCTTGGGTGGGTTGGGTGGGTATGGATTATAGATTATGGGGGCACTTCGGTCAACTTAGCCTACTTTAGTAACTTTTGTATGTTATCTACTAGGCACTCCGACTCAGTTCAGAATGCCAATTTAATAGTGAGGCAAATAAGATAATTCAGGAACATATTATAGGTTTGCCTCATTTAAGGTATAAAGGTGTATAATGACAATCACTCATTAAAATAAATTAAATACATATGAAGCCATCTCTAGCATTGATGTAACCCTTAAGCTGTTATTACACAGAAATACAGGAGGCTGTTTAGACAGCTCCAAGGGTCGAATTTTATAAGTTAACTTTTTTATTTATTTATGAAAAAGACGACTTATCGCACGCAGATTATTTATCGGCGCGTGGACAACGGTCAAATAGTGACGGAAGCTTTTGCAAAAAAGAATCCAAATCTAACTGAACGAGAGGTTCGAAAGATTCCTAATTAAGAGGAGTCTCGCAGTACATCCCCGGCAAGGGATGGCTGCATATGTACTTAAATAGTATACATGGTATTTCTTAAATTTTACCCCTTTCTTATATCAAAAAACTAAATTGGGCAAAAAAAATTAGAAATTCCCATCAATTCCGTAAGCTTTTTTCACTAAAGAGTTAAACTGATCATAAGAATTACATTGTGTTTCTCCCACAAAACATTCTTCAACTTTTCCTGCTGTATAATTAAATTCACTAGTTCCCTTTGGAAGATAAATGTTAATCTGGGCATATATTTTTCCACTTGGGCCATCATTGGCATCCCACACATCAGCCATATAATTGTACCCCCCAACAACATAATCATTGACTTTGTTGTCTGTAAGTTCAACAAAACATTTATTTTCTTTACTATTATAGTGGTTTGCATATCCATCAGTTGGATAGTTTGCAGACACAAAATCCTTTGCTCTTTGTGCACACTGACTCTGTAAACTAAAATCTGTTTGTTGTGTTGATCTTGTTGGTTTAACTACTAAATACCCAATTACGATAATTATAATCACGATAGATAATAACAAGTTTTGTTTCATATTTTTTTTCATACAGCAATTTTAGCTTAAAACAATCTTTTTAGATACCCAGGTCACACCGATAAAAAGTTTTTACTGAGGGCCACTCGAGTTAAGCACCCGTGAGCATAGGCCGTGTGAGGATATCTTAGCACTTTTCTGGAGTGGCTGGGAAGGCAGGTGAGTCACCTTGCCCCTTTTGCTTAACATGTTAAAATTTGAAAATGTTTACAATCTTGGCTTGGATAGTTTGGGGAGTGCTTTTACTTGTGACACTGGGTTTTTCTTATGGAATTATTAGATCACTTCAGATGAAAAAGTCTTTCTCGTATGCTATTTTAATCCAAGCAATCTTGTTTTGGATTATCATCAGTGTTTTTTATTTTACTCCCCAGTTGAGCAAATATCATATTATATGGGTTGCCCCTCTAATTTTTATTTTAGTCTCGGTTTTATTCACACGCAGAGTCTTGAATAAGCCTCGTTAAATAAAAAACAAGGGTTTTGAATCAAAGCAGATTTTTACTGAAGTTGTTTAACTTTCCAATCTGTAAAATCCGAGTTAATGTCTATGCGGTACATCGGACATCCATTTTTCCTGAAGTAAGTAACCCCGTAACTATACCCATTTTGCGTTGCCTCGACAAAAATAATTCCATAGATAGCCCCAAAATCGTTTTTAGGAATAGCACGCCCTACTCGATTGGGGTAAACCAGACCTGCTCCATCAACAAATACAAGCAAATTTTTTCCTTTGGCATATCCAGGATATTCTTTGCATTTTTCTAGTTTTTTATCTATAGCCCATAGTATTCGGGCTTCTCCAGTAGGCAGCTTGGGTCCGTTTTTAAAATCCATCGCGCAAACATGTTCCATTACGTAAGCATCCTTAGTCTTTCGATTGAAAATAATTCCGTCAGCTTCACTATCCTGAAATGAAAAATCTACACCATAAACATAACTTAAAACTGCACACATCAGCCAATTACCCCAAGCTTCTCGAGGACGCATTTTAAACATTCTTCCATCTGTAACAGAAATACCGACTGGTTTTTGTTTTGAGTTATTACCATCAATTAACCAAGGACGGCCTCTTACGTCACCACCTTTAACCATTGGTTCAAGGTCTTTTAAAGCAACTTTTAAATTACTGATTTGATAGAATTCTTCAGGCATTAGTTATGGGTCATCCGATACTAAATCTTTATTGCGGAGGCGGTGAGATTCGAACTCACGGTTCCTTGCGGAACGACGGTTTAGTAAACCGTTGATTTAAACCACTCATCCACGCCTCCAATACGAAAATTATAATACAAAAAATACGAGACGGTGAGATTCGGTCACAGGTATTTTTCTACTGAAAAATCCTGCGACCCCGCCTCGCGCCGTCGCGCTCCGGCTTTCGAATCCCAACGAAAGCCATCCCATGGCTTTCTCCTAAATTTGGCGACGCCAAATTTCTCCTGCGGAGACGGTGAGATTCGAACTCACGAGGCCGTGAAGCCTGCCTCCTTAGCAAGGAGGTACGTTAGACCACTCCGACACGTCTCCAGTGAAAGCACTCTGTCTACGTACTGACTAAATAAAGCTACCATATTTCAGCGTGTTTTTCTACTTTTTTCGTAGATTTGATATATACTTTTCGAGTGATATCCACATAAATCGATGAATACCTATCTCTTACTTTTTCTTGCCTTTCTGCTTCAGGAGCCTATATCTACAAACGTGCTCCTACTTCATGCATATCAGTCACACCACTTGGTGTGGGTTATTCACCTCCTGTTTGTAATTGCGACGCTTTGTGATATTGCAGTGTTCTATTATTTGGGCGTGCTCACTCACCAAAAGTACAAAGATCATAAATTCGTACTCGCTATTAAAAAACGCACCGAATCGTTCCTATCCTACCTCGGAAAAAACAATACTCGTTTCGCATTATTCTTATACGGACCGATTATCTTCCCTCTCTCCGCATTCATCGCCCCCTGGGTAGAAATTTCTTTTTGGGATTCATTTATTTTTCTATTCCTAGGAGATCTCCTCTTTTGGTATGGAGCCCTCTGGTTTCTGGTGCTCGGAGTCAAGACACTATTCCCCGACCCACACCTCGCATTGGTTGCGATATTCGTCGTCTCGGTACTTACTTCGATTGGAATAAAATACCTACGGCGTTCAAAACAGCAACCATAGCCTAGTGTCATTCTCATCTGATATAATAGACACCATATGGATAAATCAGCCAAAGAGATCGCCGCACTCAAAAAAGAAAATGAAGAATTGAAGAAACTCATCGCATTTCGATCCGACCTTATTTCCCTTTCAGCTCATCACATGCGTACGTCTCTTTCTGCAGTCCGTTGGATTTTGAAAATGCTTATCGATAAAGATTTTGGTGAACTAACAAAAGAACAAGACGGCATGATCGGGCGCGCATTTGAATCAAGCGGACGTATGGTTGAACAGATCAACGAGATGCTTGCGCTTGGACACAAAGATACTTCGAATTTTGAGTATAAGTTTGAAAAAACAGATATCATATCGCTGATTGATTCAGTCTTATTTGATTTCACTGGCGAATCGTTTAAGAATGGTATCGAGATCATATTTTTGAAACCCGACACCGAGCTTCCAAAATTTGTTTTTGATAGAGAAAAAATCCGCGTTGTACTTCAAAATTTGGTTGAAAATGCAATTCGGTACAGCAATAAAGGTGATAAGGTTTTCATATCAGTTGCTAAAAAAGAGAAAGCATTCGAGGTATCGGTACGTGATACGGGAATCGGTATTACCGAAGAAGGCGGAAAAAGTGTATTCGAAAAATTTTACCGCACCAAAGAAGCAATAGAGAAAGAGCCTCATGGTACAGGTGTAGGACTCTATACTTCAAAGAGAATTGTGGAGGACCACGGAGGAAAAATATGGTTTGAAAACATGGAAGGCCACGGCACCACCTTCTCTTTTACAATACCTTTAAGCTTGCCGGAGATGCTCTAACCATACTATAATGGTAAGGCACTACAGTTTATAATTAACCCCACGGTAATAAAGCCACTAAGGCCCAGCCGTCATATTAATGCATGAATAAAAAAGTACTAATAGTTGAAGATGATACATTTTTAAAAGATCTTTCGTCAGCAAAACTCACCAAAGAAGGTTTCCAAGTTACTTCCGTAGGAAATGCAGTTGAAGCAGCAGCTTCTCTTGAAAAAGATGCTCCAGATCTCATCCTCCTCGATCTTGTGCTCCCGGGAACCGATGGTTTTGGTGTTCTACAAAAAATTCGCGAAAATCCAAAATTTACAAAAACTCCCGTTATCGTATTCTCCAATCTTTCTGACGATAGCGACGTCGAAAAAGCAACCACACTCGGTGCAAGCCTCTACATGATAAAGTCTAATTTCACCCTAGACGAATTAGTTAGCAAAATAAAAACACTCCTCGGATAATCCCGAGTGGTGTTTTTTGTTTATTAGTAAAGATAAAAAATATATGAAAAAAGGAATCACAATAATTTCAGCCATTGTTTTGATAGTCATCATCGGATATGCGTATGCAAACAAAACTGCAACCGCTCCGACTAATGAATCGTCATCGATCCAAAATAGTACTAATGCGGATGCATTACCAACCGAGCCAACGGCAACAACCAGTACTTCGGATACTTCAGGTACAGTCATTGTGAGTTATGACGGTACTGCATTTTCTCCAGCATCGATTACCGTAAAAGCAGGCACGGCAGTGACATTCATGAATCAAAGTTCATCACCAATGCACGTCGCTTCCAACCCTCACCCAACCCATACAGATCTACCAGGATTTGACGAATTGACCGAAGTAGGAAATGCTGGAAGTTATACATACACATTTACCAAGGTTGGCACCTGGGGATATCACAACCACACAAACCCTTCACAGAAAGGCACTGTGGTAGTGCAATAAGATAAAATAAACAAAACTCCCCCGCTGTTGCGGGGGAGTTTTGTTTTTATACGAGAGACGATACAATGAAACAATGCATCTCACTGACATTATAGAGACCCATTTCCGGATCGATAAGAACCAAAAAAAGGCGCTCGAAAAATTAAATCTACGCACTATTCGAGATCTCCTCTTTTACTTCCCGACTCGTTATAGCGATATCTCAGCCATAAAAAATATCAATGAACTCTCCGAGGGAGACACAGCGACAGTGTACGGAAAAATTTCTGGATTGAAGACTCGCAAAGGATTTCATAAAAGAATTCCAATGGGCGAAGGCTGGATCGAAGATATTACCGGAGGTATGAAAATCATCTGGTTCAACCAAGCATACATGGCCAAGATGGTACATGACGGCCAATCGATCAAACTAACCGGAAAAGTTACCGGTGGTAAGCAAGGACTCTATCTCGCAAATCCTGAAATAGAAAAATTGGGAGAGCTACCCATCGACTCACATGATAGTTTATTCGCCACCAAAGATGGAGAACTGACTGGTGTCGCATATCCAGTCTATCGAGAAACACGCGGGATCACTTCGAAATGGATATTTCATGCTATACAAAAAATATTCAGAAGTGGAATATTGGAATCTATCGAGGAATACCTACCAGCCCACATTCTCACGACCTACCATCTCCCTACACTCAAGACTGCACTCATCTGGGTGCACACTCCAAAGAATGACAAGGATGCCGAAGCAGCACGAAAGCGTTTTGCATTTGAAGAAGTATTCTTCATACAACTCAAACGCCAACAAGATCGTAAAGAGTATGAGGAGAATAAATCATATCCGATATACACCGATCCAAAAGAAATCGAGGCATTCATAAAACGCTTTCCATTTGAACTTACTCTCGGACAAAAAAATGCAATTGAAACAGTTCTTGAAAATGTGAAAGGAAAACATCCAATGGCACGACTCCTTGAAGGAGATGTGGGCTCAGGAAAAACAGCAGTCGCTGCCGTCGCGGCATTTGCGGCAATAAAAAACAGACCCAATGGTCAGTCGTTTGGCAATCTTCAAGTCGCGTACATGGCACCAACTGAAATTTTAGCGACTCAACATTTCGAAAACTTTATTCGCTATTTCGAACATACCGGAATTTCCATCGGACTCATCACAGGATCTGGGTGTCGCAAATTCCCTTCTAAAGTCGCCTCACAAGTCGGCAATTGGACAAATATCTCACGTGCTCAACTTTTGAAATGGGTTGCCAATGGTGAAATTCCAATACTATTAGGAACACACGCGCTCATCCAGAAATCAGTAAAGTTTAAACATATGGCACTCGCGATTATAGATGAACAACATCGCTTCGGAACACTCCAACGCAAGAAACTCGCAACCAAAGAAGGATTTGCTCCACACTTACTCTCAATGACCGCAACCCCAATCCCCCGCACACTCGCACTTACTATTTATGGCGACCTTGATCTTTCACTACTCGACCAAATGCCATCCGGACGTAAACCAATCATCACCGACATTATTTCGCCAGATAAACGAGCGCTCGCGTACGAGGCGATCCGAAAGGAATTGGAAAATGGAAGACAACTCTACGTCATCTGTCCACGCATCGATGAACCGGATCCGACAAAAGAACTCGCACTCCAAGCAAAGTCTGTTACTGCCGAAGCAAAACGTCTCAAGAAAGAAGTTTTTCCAAAATATGAAATCGGTGTATTACATTCAAAGATGACCAAACAAAAGAAAGAAGAAGTCATGGAAGAATTTTCAAACGGAGATATTAATATTCTCTGTGCCACATCAGTGGTCGAAGTCGGAGTAAATGTGCCAAATGCTACCATCATTGTCATTGAAGGCGCAGAACGATTTGGCTTAGCACAACTCCACCAACTTCGCGGGCGAGTTATCCGCTCAAATCATCAGGCATATTGTTATCTCTTTGCGGATGCAAAAAGTGAAAAAACAATGGATCGTATGAAGGCCCTTAAAACGGCAAAAAATGGTTTTGAACTTTCAGAACTCGATCTCGCACTTCGTGGGGCTGGCGAACTCTCGGGTGCAAAACAATGGGGTATCACTGATTTAGGAATGGAGGCGATCAAGAATATTAAAATGGTGGAAGCTGCACGAGCCGAAGCAACACGCATTATTTTGGAAAATGCGACTATTTCTCACGAACCAAAACTCAAAAAAGCACTTGATGCAAAAAATCTAGAGATTCATTTTGAATAACATACAAAAGCAGCCAATATTCCTGTAATGGACACAATTGAACCACGTCTGTTAGTATGTACATATGAAACATAAAATCACATCGACATGGTTGCTGTTATTCATTTCCCTCTCTTTTATTACTCCTGGGGGAGTTTTTGCCGCAACCCGGTCACTCTCATTTGGTATGTCAGGAGCGGATGTAACAGCCCTTCAGACAAAACTCATCTCACAAAAGTTTCTTGCCGCAGGTAATGACAATGGCTACTTCGGGGAAATGACCTTAGCTGCAGTCAAAAAATTTCAATGCGCGCAGAAAATTGCTTGTGATTCAAGCACTGCAGGCTACGGAAATGCAGGGCCAAAAACACTCGCAGCACTTGCTAGTGTTACGGCTATTCCCGTTCAGCCATCCACAATTGCAGGACCAATGACAAGTCCTGCAACAGGTGCATTCGAAATCTCTGGATGGGTTCCAGATTGGCGTGCGACCGCAGGAACACAAGATGTCACTCCCCACCTAAAAGATCTCGCATCAATAATGCCGTTCGGCTACGAAGTTTCTACTGATGGTAAATTGGTTGACCATGCAAAAATCGGAAATGAACCATGGCCAAGTTTCATTAAAGCTGCAAAACAAAAAAACGTACGCGTGATTCCTACGGTCTTATGGGGAGATGGTCCAAGTATGCAGGCAGTATTGAGTGATACAACAAAACGAATTGCACTCGAAGATGAAATTGCGAATATGGTCAAAGAAAATGGTTTTGATGGAGTCGATATAGATTTCGAAGCAAAACAAGCAGACACTATTCATTATTTTTCATTATTCCTCAAAGGATTATACCAACGTATCGGTAATAAATGGGTGTACTGCGCTATCGAATCTCGTATGCCACTTGAAGATAGATACAGCCCTGGCGCAACGATCCCAGCAGATGCGACAGTGTATGCAAATGATTATGCTGCAATGAATAAATACTGCGATCGTATTGAAATCATGGCATATGATCAAGGCACGGTAGATGTACGACTCAATGCTGGCCGTATGGCACCATACGCACCTGTCGCTGATCCAGGATGGGTAGAAGATGTGGTGACACTCGCCGCACAAACAATCCCTCGCAATAAACTTATTGTGGGCATCCCAGGATATGGATATGAGTACCAAGTTACACCAATGGGAAATGGCGGTTATACATACAAACGACTTTGGGCATTCAATCCGAAATATGCGTTAGATATTGCAGCGAAGCTAGGTATTACCCCAACACGCACAAGCGCCAATGAAATAGGTTTTACGTATGATCCAAATGTACTCAAAGCAGTAGCTCCAACCAGTGGCGATTATGCTGGAACGCAACAGAACATGCCATCAACAAGTACCGCACAAAATGGAGGCTCTCAAGTAAATACCGCCCAGCCATTCAACTACATAACCTGGAGCGACCCAACAGCAATGGCTGACAAAGTAAAACTCGCACACAGACTCAAAGTCCGCGGCGTTGCTGTCTTTAGCTTAGGTGGAACCGAAGACCAAGCAATGTGGGATATACTAAAATAGATTGAAATAATAAATAAAAAACCCGCTTGAATCGCGGGTTTTTTATTTACCTGATTTAATTTTTAGAGAGTACATACGTTCCGTACAAATCGCCAGTACTACTCCCAGATTTTAGTGCTTCAAGCACTTTTGTACGCAGTTCATGAATCGGATTCTTATTACCGATTAATTTCGCGCCCAAATGTGCTTCGTATTTTTCTGGGCCATCCACTGACAACGCACCTAGCGTAGTCATAAGGTGTTCATTTTCTTCATGTGAAATATTTAAAAATTGAGCAACATCTTTCATAAGCTCTGAAATGTCAATCGGATATGTATTTGAATCAAGATGCATACTACCCTCCCTGCCTTTCAACAACAGAAGTGACATAACAATAAAATCACGATTAATCATATCGAACGGATCTGTTTCTTTTTTTTCACCAAGCAAACGATCTGCCGTCTTTAATACCTCAGTAAGTACGTTGCGTGGATGCGGAATATTTTCGTGAGAAAGTTCTATGTGTGGTTCCTGTGTCATGTTAGTTTTTTATATTCTTACTAAATGCTAGAAGCGCTGACCGACGCTCGTTCTTGATATTTTCCAAATATTTCGTGATTACTTCCTCACCAGTACCACTGTACCCTTCTTCATTTAATTCTTTTGCGATCATGTCGATAAACTGCCGATCTCCTGATGTAAGTACTCGCTCGAGACCTTTTTGATCATTTCCCATTGTATTATCAGCCTTGATGAATTCAATGAATTTTTCATCTTTGATTAGTGATTCAATTTTTTGCTGATAATCTGTTTTTTCTGGTGAAGCACCCTCGGCCTTCTTTAATTTGAACGTAATCTTTTCTGTTTCAATCGTATCTGCCATTTCAGGAATATTTTTGGGACCACCTAAGTCACTCACAAATTTCTTAAATTGTTTATATGATTCAGCATCAAAAAGTGTTGTTGTTTCTTGGTGAATCGCTGATTCCTCCACAGAGATTGTGACCTTACCACTCCTATCAATATCGAATTCTGGTTTGTTACCACAAATTCGTGGGGCACTAAATTTGTAACTCGCCGGTGAAAGCGTTTTTGCAGCCATAATAAGTGAGTATTTATCATCTTCAGAAAAATCCTCACTCCCTTGAATATGTTCAATGAGACTCCCTTTGCGTTCCGCAACAAGCGACTCATCACCGACCTCACCAGCAACTTTGAGTAGTCGCATTGTTTCAAGAGATTTTGGTACTCCATATAAAATTTCAGGGAGTTTATCCTCGAACGCGTGAGTATTATCTGCAAGATGTATTGCAGACTCGATATTTTGTCGTGCAGCTTCAGGGGTATCCTCGCCAATTTTAAAATCAATTTTTGAAGAATCATGCTCAAGAATTCCATTATGCATTGTTGCGAGCTGTTCTTCAGAGAAAATATTCGAGAGATGGTCTTCTCTATCTTTCGCACGGCCACTGATGAATTTAGCTGCCAGTAGGTTATGTCCAGCATCCTGACCTTTGATTCCTTCTTCATTCATTGAGTCGCGCACTGGCGACATCGCATAGCCTAAATCATGGTCAATCATCACTTGATGTGTCATCAACCGATCAATGGCTTTCACTTTCTGTCCTTGACCTTCAAGTTGATCGAATATTTTTTCAGTTACCGTGATATTATGTCCAACTAAATGACGAACACCATGATCGCCCAATGTATTTTCCATCGCAGCGCGATCCTGCATTGCAAGCTTAGCCGCATTCTCTTGCACCATCTTCATAATATCTTTCGCCTTCACCTCCTTTGAAATATCTCCTTCCGCTTGAGCCTGCTCAACAAGGGAGAGGTATCGCGAGGCTTCAGCTTGTACTAATTCATGTTTGGCTGGATTAAAAATTCCTTTCTCTTTATTCAAAAAGAGTGTTGAGATTTCCTGAGTAATTTGTTTGCTGATAATCTCCTTCGTTTCTGCACTATACGCCTTACCCTCAAGTAGAGGTATGTCTTTATATTCCACCCCTGCCTTTTTTGCAAATTCTTTTACTTGATTAAGCACAAATTTTGGTTCTGTGCGAGGATCATTGTATCGTTTCTCAAGATTATCTTTATCTCTGTGCTTGCCTAAATATGTTGCTTCATTTGTCGTGAGTTTTTGTGTAAGTGTGCTTTCTAGAGATTCAGGAACACTACCAGCAGTCTCTTGAATCTGTTTTTTGTATGAATCTATTATTTCTTGTTTTTGTTTTTCTGTAGTAGCGATTTCTCTTTCAACACTCAAAACATGGCTATTATCTGGGCCGCCTTGTTCGACAGCTGTACCAATTTTTTTTGATAGAGTAATTCCAACCTCATGAGATTGTTCCACTTGTTTAACAAGATCACTTACTGCATTCTCTGCCATAACATCAGAGCTCACTTGTGCCGGGTGCTGCTCAGCATTTTGTGGATTCTGTTTTAGAACTTCATTAGTATTTTTTGGAATAGCTGTTTCTGGCATGAACGTATTGTAGCAAGTTTTGAATAGAGAATACTAGGAGATAGTGATTAAATGTAGGTGTACGAATTATTTCAAAGTCCGCCCTCCACGATTCGAACGTGGGACCCCAGAGGTATAAGCTCTGTGCTCTAACCAACTGAGCTAAGGGCGGACTTTGAAATCTTCAATTTTTATACACCCACATTTAAACATACCTCCTTGACTGCCGACTACAAACTCTATACTCCCTGCCTATCGGCAGACAGGTAACCAACTGAGCTAAGGGTGGTTACCTGAAGAATACTATCAAAAAAGTTCCCAAATGGGAACTTTTTTGATTAATTATCCTACTACTTCCAGTGTTGCCTTTTCGTCTTTCTTTTTCTTTGGCATGATTCCGTGCACAATGATTATTTTTTCGTATTCTTCCTGTTCAAGTGTTTCTACTTCAATTAAACGATGCGCAATCGCATCAAGCGCTTTTTTGTGTTCAGTGAGTACTGTGCGTGCTTTTGCAAAACCTTCATTCATGATTCGCTTTACTTCAGAATCAATCTTTGCAGAAACCGCTTCAGAATATTCTCGGTCATTCACTCCTTGGCCAAAGAGCGTGCGTCCACCATCAGATTCAAGCGCGACTGGTCCAATCTCATCACTCATTCCCCATCGTGTCACCATCGCACGAGCAAGTGATGTTGCTACCTGTAAATCATTTGAAGGTCCAGTGGTGATATCACCAAAGACCATTTCTTCCGCAACATATCCACCAAGCGACATCGCAATATCATCCAAGAATTCTTTTTTGCTTTGGAGTCGGCGATCTTCGAGTGGGAGCTTGAGTGTGTATCCACCAGCACGTCCACGTGCAACGATTGAAACCTTGTGCACTGGATCAGCATGTGGAAGCACAGAGGCAACAATGGCGTGTCCACCTTCGTGATACGCGGTAATTTCTTTTTCATGTTTTGTCAGCAAGTGACTTTTTCGCTCAGGACCCATCATTACTTTTTCGATTGAACGAATGAGATCAAACTGTGCAACCTTCTTTCGATCTTCACGTGCTGCCAAGATTGCAGCTTCATTCATAAGTGAATACAAATCAGCGCCAGAAAATCCCGGAGTTCGTTCTGCAATCACTTTCAAATTCACATCTTCGGCAAATGGCTTTTGTTTCGAATGAATCGTAAGAATTTCTTCTCGGTCACTTCGATCTGGAAGATCAAGTACGACACGACGATCAAAACGTCCTGGACGAAGCAACGCAGGATCGAGCACATCAGAGCGGTTTGTTGCCGCCATAACAATTACTTTTTCATTCGGTTCAAAACCATCCATTTCAACGAGAATTTGGTTCAAGGTCTGTTCGCGTTCATCATTTCCCCCACCGACACCAGTACCACGAACACGTCCCACAGCATCAATCTCATCAATGAACACAATCGCAGGAGCACTTTTCTTCGCCATTTGAAAGAGATCACGAACACGTGAAGCACCAACACCCACAAACATTTCTACGAATTCAGAACCAGAGAGATGGAAAAATGGAACTCCTGCTTCTCCCGCAACAGCTCGTGCAAGTAATGTTTTTCCCGTACCCGGAGAACCCGTGAGTAGCACACCTTTTGGAATACGCGCACCAATTTCCAAGAATTTTTTTGGATTACGAAGAAAGTCTACAATTTCCTTGAGTTCTTCTTTTGCTTCTTTTGCACCAGCGACATCCTTAAAGGTGACGCGGTTCTTTGTGTCATCAGGTGAGGTAATACGTGCTTTTGATTGCCCAAACGTAAATGCTTGCATCCCAGCGCCCTTTACTTGTCGTGTCAGCATCCAGATAAAGAAGATAATGAGTATGACTGGAAGAATAAATGGGAGCAAGTTTAGCATCCAATATCCAAAACCACTTTCGTTTTTGATACTAATATCAACAAGTGCAAGTTTCTCAGGAGTGACACCGTACCGAACGAGTGTATCAGAGAGTGATGATTCGATTTCTTTTTTTGAATTCTCGAGCGTCCCATCATTGAGTGTGATTGTAAGCGAATCAGAAACAACATCAATCTTTTTCACTTCGCTCGCATTTACACTTTTTGCAAGATCGGTTAACGAAACATCTTTACTATTCTTATTTGTCGGTGCGATAAGCGAATAAACTGCTGTAATAAGCATGAATATTAAAAGCGCAGTCATCGCATGACGAGAAAGTGGCGCTTTTGGCTGGCCGTTCTTCTTGTTTTTAGGTGTTTTTTGGATATTGATTTTCATATTAAAAGTGTGCCCTATTATACAATAAAAAGCGAAATAGTGAAATTATGCTAAAATGCGAGGATGGCACAGTATAGTGACAACCGGAAAGCATATTTTGAGTATGAACCGCTCGAAAAATACGAGGCGGGTATTGAGCTTTTGGGTCATGAAGTAAAGGCGGTACGTTCTGGCCGAGCATCACTCCCCGGATCACATGTAATCGTCCGCGGCGGCGAAGCATACGTCATAAATATGGACATTCCTCCCTACCAGCCAAAGAATACGTCCCCAGACTATGACGCGAAACGAACCCGACGATTACTCCTCACCAAAAAAGAAATTGGGGATCTGTCAAAAAAGGGCGAAATGAAAGGTTTGACGATCATACCCGTCTCACTATATAGTAAGGGACGCAAGATTAAGATGGAGATTGCGGTAATGCGTGGAAAGAAGATTCACGACAAGCGTGAGACTATCAAGAAACGCGACACCGATCGTGAGCTCCGTCGAGAGATGAAGTAACTTGCACGTTGAAAATTTATGGGACTGAAAGGCATAGACAAGAGACCTTTTTGCTTCCGTTCATGTCGAGCTTGATAACTCGTAAAACTTTCTAACACGACTAACTGCAAACAAAGTCGCAAAGGCAGTGCTTTCTCCTTTTCAGGAGTTTGCATTCGCTCCAGCATTCGCCTAACGGCCGATCTGGTGTCCTTCAGTTTGGTGCTCAAGCAAACTCATAGGGCATAATATTCTTGAACTAGCATACAGAATCGTCTCACCTGTATCGCGAACCAATGAGACTCGGCATCATATTATTTTGTTTGTTTAGAGATATGATGTTTAAACGTCTCGGTTTGCACCAAGACCTTAAATAAACTACACATGTAGTAACGTACGCGAAACCCTTTTGCACGGGAGTTCAATTCTCCCCGGTTCCACTGGTAAAAACATTTAGCGCCCTCTGGGCGCTTTTTGTTTTTTCAGTGGAACCGAGCGAAACACCTGCGTGTTTCGCGTGGGAGAATTGAACAGCGGAACCTTATTTTTTCAGTAGAAAAAATGGTGAGCTGGTGCCCAGACAAAACTTTTTGACGAAAAAGTTTTAGTCGCGGGCTATTCTCCCCGATTTTGCTTGCGTAGAGAGTCGAAAGGCGGAGCGTTATTTTGCGAGCACGCAAAATCGCGAGCCGGGCGATGAGTACATCGTGCCGGGAGGCTTCGGGAAATTCACGACCCAGTAGGTCAATGTAGTCATTGAGCGACGGCGAGGAATTATCTGTGACCGATTCTCCCCAGTATCCCCCTCTATTGATTTCCCATCTTTTAGGTATATAATCGGCGATGAAGCTAGAGTAGCAGCTTGAAAATCAAATTTGTTAAACAAAAAAATTAATTACCGCCATGAGTAACTCTGAGAATGAAAAAGAGGGATTAACAGCCTTCCTCGAAAACAAAGGCTTTGGGACCATTCAGGAATGGTTGGATGCGATCAGAAAAAATTCAGCTGGTCCAACCAAACACGACCCCCAGGAAATTAAGCGCAGGATTTCACAAATCACTGTCCAAACCCCACCGCACATAATTGCGGAAACGTATCAAATGATCAAAGACCAACTCCCGCTTGAATCATTGAGACCCCAAGACAAGTATTTGTATCAGCACCAACTCACCTCGTTTAAACATTGCATGGATCATGCATTTACCTTATTTATACCGGGGCGTGCTAAATTTTTTGGCTCCATTATAGGTATCCGTGACGGGCGCCTCCAGCATGTTTCTGAAATTAGAGAAGGTTCAGAAAACAAGAAAATAACACACACCTTAGAACCAACAGCGTAATTATTAATTTTCAGCTCTTTTTTCTATCCCAGGGGATTTTGCGTATACACGCGAAATCCCCTGTTTTGTTGACTGACAATCTTAAACGCACTACAATCTAGGCAACGATGCTCTTCGTCAAAAAAATATCGACAGAGCAACAACTATCTATTGTGTCACGCGAGATCACTCTCGCATAAATCTTACGAGTATGAAGCAGATAAAAAAAGTCCCAGACGAACAGGACATTTTGGAAGTTATTACAGACGGTGTCTGTGTAAGAGTTTTTAATGGTGAAGATGAAAGCTTAAACAAAAAACCACTTCTGTATGACAAATACAATGGATTACTCACTTCGTTTTCTCCTAATGCTATCGGTGGCCTCTATATCCAAACTGAGATACTGGATAAAGTGCCTATCTTTGGCTTCACCAACACCAACAAAGAAATAAAAATAATGAAAAATTATGGCAATCCGGATAATCCATTCTCATCAAATCTTACTAAGATGTACCGAAAATACATTCCACTTCACGAAGATAGAAAGGTGGATAAAGTGTATGTAGTAAATCACCATCAAAATGATATGCGGTTAATTCGGATCAATCACAAAGGTAAACTTACGATTTGGCAACTCACGATTATGAATCAGGATAAAAACTATTTCCTGACTATTGAAACACAGTACAAAGCATTGTGTTATAAGAGTGACGAATCAATCGTATGCCCATTTTTCAGTCGCAATGAATCAATGACCGAATTCATTCAACAAGTAGTACGTGCAACGGGACCAACCACTGACTTCAAACAACTTCCGAAAAACATGGAGGAATTGGCGGTAATCGAAAGATCACCAAAAAGTTACTCAGAAAAAATCGGAGAAGTTCTATTTTACAACAAAGGGGAAAATTTTGGACTTATCGATACGGGGACCAATCACGCACTCGTTCGCTCAAATCAAGTAAAACGCGAACCAATGCGCTATCTCTTAAAAGGTGAACTGGTGCAATACCGTGAACTCGTAGTACCGACAGAAAGTCCATTTAGAACGATCCCGTTTGAAGCTGTAGGAGTACAGCCAATAGCAGCTTAACTCTGTCATATTTTAATTTGGTTTGATTTGGTTTAACGGCATAACTTTATTTGCAGAAGTTATGCCGTTTTTTTTATTCACTGTTTCTGGTCTTGCTTTTCCCTGCACGAGTTCTACACTATAGGTAAATCAACTAAACTCTTGCTCATGAAAAATGTGCTATCAATAAGCAACCTGCTTGCTTCAGTTCAATCTTTCATTGCATTAATCCGTACATTTGGAATTAAGTGTTGGAATGGGATATTACCCACCCGACCACTTGCAACAATTCCGATTGCGATCATGACTGTTGCTGCATTCCGACTTACCCACCATCAGATCAGTCTATCGATGGTCCCAATCGTCAGTGATGTATTCTGTCTCACATGCCTAGGGCTTTCGTATCATGATTGGAGAAACCGCCTGACAAATAAAAAAAGAGTTTCTGCTAAGAAACTCCAAAGAAGGCTATCGCTCTGGGCACTTAAGGTCGTAGTATCAACAATCTGGGTAGCGTACATCGATCCCAAAATTGCACTGGTTATGATGGGAGGTATCGTGCTTGCGTTCCTGTATGGATATTTTCACCATATTGCACTCATGCCGATACTTATCGCATCAGCCGCCTGTGCACTCGCCGCATTGATTCCCCTGCTTGAAGTTCCCATGTCATTATGGAGAAACTCCAGCAACATCACACTTGCAATCGGAGCAGCTTTACTCGCATTCGCATCTGGATTACTAGCAGATAGTCAGGAATTATTCCATTTTAGAAAAAGAACGTTCAGTCAGAATTTTGGCGTAAAAGCAATCGAAATTCTTGCCGGGATATCAATTTTCACAAGTGCGGTAATTCTCTTCTCTATTGAACCAGATACTTCAAATCTACTCTATATCCTGGGAATCGTAGCGATGCTCTTTAGCGGAATTCGCTATGTCGTACAACGGACCACTGATTTAGAGACAGAATTTAAACTTATGTTTGAGGGAGGTATTGGGCTCGTCCTTATAGGACTTTGTGGGTAGCTTATGATTTAAACCTGTTGAACCTTTTTGCAGAGGTTCAACAGGTTTTCTATTGCCCTTATTTTAACGAAGCAGGGCTTGCTAAAACCCGAGAAATACGCTAGAATGTGCGCACGGTACTTTTATCTATTTTTTACCTATACATTGCGAGAAAGAATCAATAATCAAATACGGGCAACAGAACTTCGGGTCATC
>JAHFNN010000073.1 GCA_023267315.1 Candidatus Nomurabacteria bacterium
TGAGGAATAAGAGTTATTACATATATAACGAGCCGTATAGCAGGGAAGAGTATAAGAAAAAAATAGAGGAGATGGAGCTTGATAAATATTCTAGTCACGTAAAAATTCGTGAACACATTTACGACTTTTGGAAAAAGTTTCCTAATCGTTTTGTTCACGGTCGTATGAATCAAAATATAACCGGTGAATATGTGGTGTTATCTAAAAATGCTAAAGAATGCTATCAAACGGCTCAAGTAGAAGACGCGGCGTATTCACAATTTATCACATTGCCACCAGTGAAAGATGTATATGATTTCAGTGATTGGGGGAATGGTGCAGAACGCTGCATCGAAACAACAAATGCAGGTGAAGGCGTCTATGAAGTAAAATACTCTGCCATGTGTTGGGGAAATGTGAGGAATGTGGAATATTCTATTTTTGCGCTTAACTGCACCAATTGTTTCGGGTGTGTAAATACTCGAAAGAAAGAATATTGCATTTTAAACAAGCAGTATACTAAAGATGAATATTTCGCATTGCGAGAGAAAATTATTGCTGATTTGGAGAAAAATCCGTACATTGATAAAAAAGGAAGAGTCTTCAAATATGGAGAATTCTTTCCATATGATATTTCTCCATTTTCATACAATGAGTCATTCGCTGCGCAGTACTTTCCGCTTTCAAAAGAAGAAATACTTGAAAAAGGTTTTTCATATATAGATCCGACGGTACCAGATTATACAGAAACAATAGCACTTACTGATATCCCAGATAGTATTAAAGACATTCCCGAAGATTTTTCAAAAGAAATATTGAAGTGTCACTGCGGAAAATATTATCGAGTTGTCCCTGGTGAGCTCAAGCTTCTAAAGCGTTTTGGTCTGCCAGTTCCACGAGAATGTCCTGATTGTCGTCATATGTTTCGTATCGGTTTACTTGCCCCGCCGTATTTATATGATAGGGTTTGTGATAAGTGTGGCGCGAAAGTGCGAACTTCGTTTGCACCAGAGCGACCCGAGATTATTTATTGCGAAAGCTGTTATCAAAAAGAGGTTATATAACCACTGTAAATATTTAGTTACCATGTACTAGTACATGGTAACGACATTATGGAAACCAAAAATTGCCAAAATTGTAAAAAGGAATTCATTATAGAGCCAGATGATTTTGGGTTTTATGAGAAAATCGGCGTACCTGCTCCGACGTTTTGTCCGGAGTGTCGTAGTCAGCGTAGGAATGCATGGCGAAATAAAATGTCATTGTATAGCGACACTTGTGATTCGTGTGGTAGTGGCGTGATCAGTCTGTATTCTCCGGAATCTGGGCTTACCGTATATTGCAATAAATGCTGGTGGAGTGATAAATGGGACCCGACGAGTTATGGACAAGAGTACGACTTTTCAAAACCATTTTTCACACAATTTCGGGAATTAATTCAAAAAGTTCCAAATATTTCTATTGTTAACGATAATGGAATTGCCAGTGTAAATTGCGAATATACGCACGATACGTGGTTTGCAAAAAATTGTTACATGATGTTTTCGGGCTGGTATATTGAAAATATCATGTATAGCTTTTTTGTTCTTGCGGGTAAAGACATGATGGATTGCATGATAATACAGTCAAAAAATGAATGGTTGTATGAGTGCATGATTGCCCGTAATTGTTATCAACTTAAATACTCGAGACATTGCATGACCTGTATTGATTCACAGTTTCTGTATGACTGCAGAGATTGTTCGAATTGTTTTATGTGCGCAGGGCTTCGCGGGAAGAAATTCTGTTTTAAGAACAAACAATATTCTGAAGAAGAATATAAAAAGATTTTAGAAAGCTATCGGTTGGATACATTCTCTGGAGTAAGTAAGGCACAAAAAGAATTTGATGAATTTATTTTACAATACCCTCGTCGGTGTGTAGACATTATTCAGAGTCTCAATTGTACAGGTGATACGATTTCGGGTTCAAAGAATGTGAAAGATTGTTTTGTCGCCACTAAGGAGTGTGAAAATTGTGCTTATTCTGAATTTATAGGTACAGACAAGGATTGTTATGATGTTGTAATGACCGGTGAGACGGCGCTGTGTTATGAAGGGGCTATTGTGGATCATTCTCAAATGAATCTTTTTGGTCTCTTTTCTGTAAAAAGTCAGGATATACGATATACCCAACATTGCCACTCATCGAAACATCTTTTTGGCTGTGTGGGGCTTCGGAATGCCAATTACTGTATTTTCAACAAACAATATACAAAGGAAGAGTATGAAGAACTTGTGCCTAAAATAATTGAACATATGAATGCCACGCCATACGTAGATAAAAAAGGTATACCGTATAAATATGGAGAATATGTCCCAGCTGAGCTTTCTTTATTTGGATATAACGAAACGTTTGCACAGGAGCAATTCCCATTATCAAAAGAGGCTGCCTTACTGGAAGGATATAAGTGGCAAGATCGTCTTCAAATGACGGTGGGTAAGGAAACAATAACGATAGAAAATATCCCTGACTCAATACATGAAATAAATGAATCAATACTCGGAGAAATTCTTGGCTGTATTGAATGTGGAAGAAATTATAAAATAGTTCCTGATGAATTGCGTTTTTACAAGAAAATGAGTATACCGATTCCGCGTCACTGTTTTCAGTGTCGTCATGACGCACGAATGAGACTACGAAACCCATTTAAGCTTTGGCATCGATCTTGTATGTGCGACAAGAGTGGACATAATCATGAGGGTAATTGTTTGACTGAATTCGAGACTAGCTATGCGCCCGATCGTCCTGAAATCATTTACTGCGAGAGTTGTTATCAAAAAGAAGTGGTGTAAATAAATAAAAAACCAAAGTCACATAGTTGCTTTGGTTTTTTATTTATTTTAGTTGTATACTATAGACAAGCTTGTGGGCACTCTAAAGTGGGCGTCCGCGCTTTTCCATTCATATATGCCAGATATCTCTTTCAATAAAGACGTAACCTATATCGCCAAAACAAATTTCCGGAGCACTAATCAGCTCTTCGGTATTAAGCGTGCTGATCGCCGTCAGCACATGTATATTCTCGGTAAATCTGGTACCGGTAAATCCGCGCTGCAATCCAACATGATTATGCAGGATATTGAGAACGGCGAAGGTGTCTGTGTGGTTGATCCGCACGGAGAACTCGTCGAAGGAATTTTGGAAACAATTCCACGACATCGCTTGAATGATGTCATCTATTTTAACCCAGCTGATACTGACTATCACGTTGGATTCAATGTGCTTCAGCTCGATGACCCACGATACAAACACTTGGTGGCTTCGGGTCTTATGGGAATTTTCACAAAGATTTGGGCCAATGCGTGGTCGGCCCGAATGGAATACATTTTAAATAATGCAATCTTGGCACTTCTTGATACTCCTGGTTCGACACTTTTAGGTATTCCACGTTTGCTTGTCGACAAAGATTATCGACAAGTCATCATCAATAATTTAAAGGATCCAGTCGTGAAAGCATTTTGGATCCATGAATATGAAGCATGGCGTGATCAGTTTCGTAATGAAGCAATTGCTCCGATCCAAAACAAAGTCGGACAATTTCTCTCTACCTCTATCATTCGAAATGTTGTCGGACAAGCACGTTCGACGATCGATATTTTCGATATCATGAATAGTGGGAAAATATTTCTTGTGAACGTATCGAAGGGACGTGTTGGTGAAGACAACTCTGCACTTTTGGGAGGTATGCTCATTACCAAGATTCAGCTTGCCGCGATGGAACGTGTGCGTATCGCTGAGCGTGAACGTCGCGACTTCTACCTATATGTGGATGAATTCCAGAACTTTGTAACTGACTCGTTTGCGAGTATTCTTTCGGAGGCACGTAAATATCGCTTGAATCTCACGATTGCGCACCAATATATTGGACAACTATCACTCAATGGTTCTGATGCGGTGCGTGACGCGGTATTCGGTAACGTTGGATCAATTATTATTTTCCGTGTCGGTGCTGCTGATGCTGATTTCTTGGAAAAAGAATTTGATCCTGAATTTTCTCCGCAAGATATGGTATCGTTGCCGAACTATCAAATCTATTTGAAACTTATGGTGGATGGTATTACTACGCGCCCATTTTCAGCAAATACGCTCGCGCCATTCCACGTAAAGACTGACGACAATCTTGCAAAAAATATTATTGAGAATTCTCGAAGACTATACACACGTCCAAAAGAAGTGGTTGAAGATGAGATTTTAAACTGGAGTGGAATGCGTCCATCTGGTGCTGGTAGTATGGCAGGAGCTGATGAAAGTCGAGGTCCACACATGGAAGGTGGAGAGGGTAAATTTAAAGTTAAATGTTCAAACTGTGGAAAGGAAACCACCGTACCATTTCAGCCAGAAGAAGGTCGTCCAGTGTACTGTAAAGACTGTCTGCTTAAGATTAAAAGTGGGGAATTAAAGCCGATTCAAACA
>JAHFNN010000074.1 GCA_023267315.1 Candidatus Nomurabacteria bacterium
TGACAGAAGAAAAACTACAACATATACGACACACATTAGCACACCTTTTAGCGCAAGCAGTACGAAATCAGTACCCAAAGGCTTTACTTACGTTGGGGCCTGCTATTGATACTGGATTTTACTACGATATTGATTTTGGTGAAGAAAAAGTAAGTGATGCTGATCTAGAAAAATTGGAGAAAGTAATGCATAAAAATTTACCGAAGTGGACTGAATTCACACATACAGAAGTTTCAAAAGATGAGGCGTTAGAATTTTTTAAAGGAAATCAATATAAGATCGAACTCGTAAATGAGATCTCCGACCGCGGAGAAAAAATTACATTATATAAATGTGGAGGTTTTACCGATCTCTGCCGTGGTGGGCATGCTGAAAATCCAGCTCAAGAAATTGCAGCTGATTCATTCAAGCTCGACCGCGTAGCTGGCGCATACTGGCGTGGCGATGAAAAGAACCCAATGCTCACGCGTATTTACGGACTCGCATTTGCAACCAAAACAGAGCTTGATGCATATATCACTCAGCGTGAAGAAGCAAAGGCTCGCGACCACAAGAAACTCGGGCGTGAACTCGATCTCTTCACCTTTTCAGACTTGATTGGCGCTGGGCTTCCCCTCTTTACCCCAAAAGGAACCTTGCTTCGAGATTTACTCGATGGATTTGTGTGGGAAATGAGAAAGGAAGCTGGATATGAACGCGTGGATATTCCACATATCACTAAAAAAGATCTATACCAAACCAGCGGTCACTGGGAAAAATTCGGCGATGATTTATTTAAAGTCAAAACACGTGAAGGACATGAATTTGCATTAAAGCCGATGAACTGCCCGCACCACACACAGATATTCGCGAGAAAACTCTGGAGCTATCGTGAAATGCCAGAACGCTACGCATCCACAACAAAAGTATATCGTGATGAACAAACAGGCGAACTCGCTGGCCTCTCTCGTGTACGCTCTATCACACAAGATGATGCACACGTATTCTGCAGACCAACACAGGTAAAAGAAGAGATGGGTAAGATCTACAACATCATCAAAAAATTCTACGGAACATTTGGTTTTATTCTCACCCCCCGCCTCTCGCTCCATGATCCAAAAAATATGGGAGCATATTTAGGCACAGAAGAATCATGGCTCAAGGCTGAAGAGGAATTGCGAAGCATGATTAAAGAGAAAGGTGATGTTGCAATCGAAGCAGCAGGTGAAGCAGCATTCTACGGTCCAAAGATCGACTTCATGGCAAAAGATGCGATTGGGCGAGAGCTACAAGTAGGAACAATTCAGCTCGACAACAACATGCCAGAGCGATTCGATTTGTACTGCATCAATGAAGAAGGTAAGCAAGAACGAGTTGTGATGATTCACGCAGCAATCATGGGTTCAATTGAACGATTCATGTCAGTACTCATCGAACACTACGCAGGCGTATTCCCTACCTGGTTGAATCCTGTACAAGTAGCAATCATTCCGGTCCGTGAAAATCACGACGCTGGAGCAGTGGAGCTCGCAACAAAATTAAAAGCAGAACATATCCGTGTTGAAGTTGTTTCTTCAAACGATAGTCTTGGTAAACGCATTCATGCAGCTAAAAAAATGAATACTCCGTATATCATCGTCCTTGGTGATAAAGAAATAGCTTCGGGAAATCTCACTATCGAGAAGCGTGATGGTACGAAAGTGGAAATGAACACTGAGAATTTTATAGAAACAATTGCAGTAGAAATTAAGGAGAGAAAATAACAAGAATCAAAAAACCGCCATCAGGCGGTTTTTTGATTTAATAATGGATTATTATCTGGATTAATTTTTGCAAAGATTACTTGGGGATTTTGTTTAAATGCCTTTGCTGTCATTAGTCTTGTATTTCCAGAAATCAAGTGTAGCCCCTTACCGTAATCTAGAATTGCCGGAACCGGCAGAGGTTTACCCATTTTTACACCCTCTAAAATTCCAGTGATATTCTTTTTATAGTGGTCAGAAATTTTTTTCGCCTCTTTTAAATTTCCAGATGGAATATCCCAAGAATCCGTATTCTCAAGTCGAGACCACTGTTCATCATCTAATATTTCCATTTTACTGTTTAAAATAGAGGTCGCAATTTCCCTCATAAGAGGTAAAAATTCTGGATCCGATTCTTTAAAATGAAAGACTTCCCGAACAACGCGTTCTATTTCTCCTCTTTCTTTATTGATATCTTTCATTTCCAACATACGCCACTTCATTTGCGGATGTTTTTCAAAAGATGTACCAATACCCTCTTTCATAGTTTAGATATCCAACTCTGCCATCTTCGCGTGAGTCTGGATGAATGATTTACGTGGAAGCACATCGCTACCCATCAACATATCAAATACTTTGTCAGCGTCAGAAGCATCGTCAATGCTTACTTGTTTCAAGAGTCGGCGTGCAGGATCCATGGTCGTCTCCCACAATTCTTCAGCGTTCATTTCTCCCAAACCTTTATATCGCTGAATGTGTGTCTTCTTTGTTCGTGCTTTTGTTTCTTCTTCGGCTTCCTCTTCATCAGTCGCTTGTTCTCGCTGATCTTCTTCTGCGGCCTCTACAAGCTCTTCAAGTTCTGGAGCATCCTTACCCACCATCTTTACTTTTTCTTCATCACTATATGCATATGAAATATCTTTTCCTTTCTGAATCTTATACAGTGGTGGCTGAGCAATATAAATAAATCCTCCATCAAGTAGTGGTTTAAAGTAACGATAGAAGAGCGTGAGAATGAGTGTACGAATGTGTGCACCGTCCACGTCGGCATCTGTTGCGATGATAACTTTATGGTAACGAAGTTTTGAAATATCAAACGTATCACCAATAGCCGTACCCATCGCCACCACCAGATTCTTAATCTGTTCTGAGGCAAGCATCTTATCGAGACGCGCACGTTCAATGTTTAGAATTTTTCCACGCAATGGCAAAATCGCCTGTGTACGTCGATCGCGTCCAGTCTTTGCAGTACCGCCTGCAGAATCTCCCTCCACAATGAAGAGTTCAGATTCTTCAGCACTCTTTGTCTGACAGTCAGCGAGTTTACCTGGAAGCGTCATGCCTTCAAGCGCACCCTTACGGAGAATACTATCCTTTGCAGCCTTTGCGGCTTTACGAGCTTTGAGCGCAAGTATAGCTTTCGAAATGATCGCCTTTGCATCATCTGGTCGCTCTTCAAGAAATGCTCCGAATGCATCACCGAAGACGGTTGCCACCGCACCCTGTGCCTCCATTGAGCCCAATTTTGCTTTTGTCTGACCTTCGAATTGAATTTCACGGAGTTTTACGGAGATCACTACTACGAGACCTTCAAGCACATCTTCTCCGGTAAATCCGCCCTCTGATTCTTTGAGAATATTATTTTTCTTGCTGTAAGTATTTAAAAGACGAGTAAGCGCAGTCTTAAAACCAGTCACATGAGTACCACCTTCTGGGTTGTAAATATTGTTTGCGAATGGAACAATCTTATCTGAAATATCATCCACATACTGGAGTGCAATTTCTACACCGACATTATCCTGTTCTTTCTCAACATAGAAAATATGATCATTCAATACTTTTTGTGATTGAGTGTAGTACTTCACGAGAGATACAAGTCCTCCTTCGAAGTAGAACGTGGTCGATGGCATTTCAAGACCAAGGTCTTTAATATAAAAAGCATCTTCATCAATCTTACCTTCGTATTCACGCGCATCAATAATGACAATTTTCAATCCTTTTACGAGGTATGCCTGCTGACGCAGGTGACTCACAATCGTGGAGTAATTGAATACTGTTCCCTCTTTGAAAATTTCTTTATCTGGTTCAAAAGTAATAATCGTACCGTTCTTGTCTGACTTGCCAGCTTTTTTAACAGCATATTTTTTCTTACCTTGCGCATATTCTTGTATAAAATACGCACCATCATGATGCACTTCTGCTTTTGTGTAGGTCGAAAGCGCGTTCACAACAGAGGCACCCACACCGTGAAGTCCTCCGGACACTTTATATCCAGAATCCTCTCCACCGAATTTTCCTCCAGCATGGAGTGTGGTCATCACCGTCTCAAGTGCAGATACTTTTGTCTTTGGGTGAATGTCAGTTGGAATACCACGACCGTTATCGACGACGCGAATACGATTGCCTGGTAGAATTGCGACTTCGATATGATTACAAAAACCACCCATCGCTTCATCGCGTGAGTTGTCGAAAATTTCCCAGACTAAATGATGAAGTCCATCGATACCAGTAGTACCAATGTACATGCCTGGACGGCGACGTACTGGTTCAAGTCCTTCAAGAACTGAAATCGATTCTGCACCGTATTTTTTTGATTTTTCAGTAGCCATAATTAAAAAAGTCCCCTAAAAGCTTATTTATTTTTATACCTCCAGTAT
>JAHFNN010000011.1 GCA_023267315.1 Candidatus Nomurabacteria bacterium
TTCGTTAATACGACTTTTCTCTTAACTTTTTCCTGGGTTTCACCCTTAAATAATAAAACTCCTGGGAAGGAGCGTTTGACTGAAATAGCCACTGCAACAATTCTTTTCATTGAGAATTTAGGTTTTTTGGGGATTAAACAAATGTACTATAAAATTTACTAGTTCAATACTAGCATATTTGTGCCTTTTGTCAAAATGCCACCTTAAAAACCCTTATTTTAAGGCTTTTATTCCTGGCAGAGTCCCTTTTGCCAAGAATTCTATCGCTGCCCCACCTCCAGTAGATACAAAAGTAAAAGAGTCCTCTAAATGAAGCTTATCCGCCAAATCAGCAGTATCTCCCCCTCCCAATATCGTCTTTCCTTTGACTTCAGACAATGCCTTTAAGACCTCGTCAGTCCCTTTTTCGAAACCATGTTCATAATTGCCCATCGGACCATTCCACACGACAAGCTTTGCTCCGCGAGCGTATCCTTCAATAAGTGAGACCGTTGCAGGACCGACATCGAGAATCGATTCGTTTGGGAGAACACCATCAACAGAAGTAACGCGTGATTTCTTTCCTGCTACTGCGACCACATCCACCGGCAATACTAGTTTTGTATTCTTCAAAAGTGTTTTTAAATTGTACTGACCTTTATCAAGTAATGAGATACCCACTTCATATCCTTCCTGTTTAAAAAAATCATTTGCTAGTGCTCCTCCAATAAACACCCGGTCCGCTGTTTTTAAGAATTTCTTGATAAGTGGCATTTTTGTGTCGAATTTCGCCCCACCTAAAATGAAGAAAAATGGGTGTGGTGGTTTGAGTGCGATCGAAAGATGTTTTATTTCAGCCTCAAGCTGGAACCCAGCGTATGATGGAAGATATTTTGGAATTCCTACAATCGATGCATGCGCTCGATGTGACACTGAAAATGCTTCGTTCACATATACTTCACCCAAGGAGGCAAGTGTACGTGCGAAGTTTTTATCATTCTGCACTTCACCCGGATTTTGACGGAGGTTTTCAAGTAGCACAACATCACCAGGCTGCATTTTTAGAATCGCATTCTGTGCGACAACTCCATCAATATTACTTACAAATTTTGTTGTAACATATTTTGAAAGTTTTTTTGCTACTGGTGCGAGTGTTTCCGTCCCCTTCTCTCCTAAGTGAGCAAGTAGAATCACTTTTGCCTTCTTTGATTGTAGGTACTGAATTATGGGCAAGGCTTTCTTGATTCGAAAATCATCCATCACTTTTCCATTTTGAATCGGCACATTGAAATCAACACGAACCAACACCTTTTTACCTTTAAGATTTTTTATACTTTTTACTGAATTCATGAAATTAATTCTGTGGCATACTATTGATAATCTGGAGAAACGTTTTTGCTTTCAAGCTTGCATGCCCAACAAGTAAACCACTGACATTCCCATGAACAATGAAGCTAAGCGCATCCTCTGGATTAACCGATCCACCGTAGAGGAAATTAATACCCGCAACAATTTGTTGGCCATACATATCTGCAAGAATCTTTTTGATAAATATAACCATCTCGGTTGATTCCTCTGGGGTCGCCGGACGAACTTGATGCGAACTGATTGCCCATACAGGCTCATAGGTTACAATTATTTTCTTCAAACTTGCTTTGGGTAATTTTTGAAACGTTTCAATAACTTGCTGTTTGAGTGTTGTCAGATAATTACTTTGTGGATCACGTTCACGCTCTCCAATACATACAATTGGAGTCAAACCAGACTTCAACGCAGCAAGTATTTTTTTATTTACCATATCACTCGTCTCACTAAGTGCGCGACGTTCAGAGTGACCTAAAATAACATAAGTTGCACCAGAACCTACAACCATTTTTGAAGAAATTTCTCCAGTGTATGGACCTTGTTTTTCCCAGTGCATATTTTGTGCGCCCCAAGAAATCATTTTGCTTTTCTTTACAGTAAGTATTGGGAGAAACACTGACGGCGCGCAAAGTATCACTTTTGTATTACTATTTTTTTTCAATCCTTTTTCAACCCCCTTCGAGAGTTCTTGTGCTTTCGAGAGAGTTTCGGGATTCATTTTCCAATTGGCAACAACAGTGTATTTCTTTTTTTGCATATCGAAAATTATAGCACGCCACACAATAAAAAATCACCCGATTTTAGTCGGGTGATTTTTTATTTAAATTATTGCCAAGAGATAATAACTTCGCCGTCCGCACCACTCCATCCACCAGCATTATTTGGTGAGAAATCATCTGCGTGAGTTGTACATGAACCGTTACCTGGTCTATTCCATCCACCATATGCACCACCTCCTCCACCTCCATATGGACCTCCTCCACTTCCTCCTCCTGGTTCAGAATATGTTACTGCACCTCCACCTCCAACACCACCTGAAGGGCTGGATCCACCATTTCCTCCCCAGCCTCCCCAACAACTAGAGCCGCCAGGATCACCGTTGGAACCAGAATTTCCAGCATTACCATTACCTATAATAAGTGCACCCCCAGCACCTCCGGCACCATCGTAATATCCACCAGCCTTACTTTCACCCGCATGTCCTCCAGCACCTCCACCAGCTTTTGCAATAAATGTACCACCTGAAAGGGCAACACCACTGAAAGTACCATCTTTACCAAATGAAGAAGCAGAGCCATCATATCCCGCACCGTATTGACCACCAGAACCTACGTACACTTGAAGTGTCTGACCTGGAGTTACTGCCATAGTCCATGTACTATGAGCACCTCCGCCTCCGCCTCCTCCACCATGTCCGGCTGTTGGGTTATAAGAACGACTACTTCCTCCGCCTCCGCCTCCAGCGCCCCATGCATCAATCGTAATACTCGTCATTCCAGGTTGAACTTTAAACAATCCATAACTAGCAACTCCACCATCAGGATCTGGATGACATCCCGCAGGAATAGTGCATGGACCAGAAATTTTTCCTACAGTAAATATCTCAGACCCAGGAGGGTTGATACTCACCGTGACCTGTGCCGCATCACTTCCAATTAGACCTGTTGCTGATAACGTATACGTTCTTTGAGTAGTTAGCGCCCCAGTATTTCTAGTCCCCGAAGCAACTTCAGCCGCACTAATCAAAGATCCTACTGTAGGTGTAAGCGTTGCTTGATTACAGTACGAGGTACTCCAAGAAAGCGTGGAACTTCCACCTTTATATACAGACCCAGGGTTCGCTACGAATGAGTTGATATGACATCCATACTGACATGCAGCACCAGTCGTATTATGATAATTGACTGCAGCAACATCACCACAATAAGTACAAGGAATCGGCTGTAAATAATTTTGCGCTGTGTTATCCTGACAGAGTGAAATTCCTGGATTTCCAGCACACGAAAGTGACAATACACCATTAGTATCCGCACAGACAGGCTGATCATCTTTTCCCGAAGCAAGCGTATCTGCGCTTGCAAACCCATTTCGATTATTTATTGTTTTATCTTCAGGAACACCAGGAGTAGCACAACCAGTGAAATTAATGTACGGACCAACAGTCATACAATCACTAGTCGCTATATCACCTGCTTTAGATTTATCATTAACAACAAAAATACCAGGAACACCTTGATGAGGTATGTCTGTTTTAGGATTTGAAATATACAAACCACCAGTGCGTAGTTGATTTACCAGACTTACATCAATCGGAGCATCGGCATTATTCGCCGTAGGAGCATTGGCTGGTGAATTCCAATTAGCAAAGGCAACCCCAGACATGACCACCAATCCAAGTATGAAAACTTTTATGGTTTGTATAATTTCTTTTTTCATAATAATTTAAATATTTCAATACCTTACTGCCACGAAATTTCAATATGACCATTACCACCACCCGCAGCGTTTCTAATATTATTAATTCCTCCCTGTCCACCAGCTCCATAGCCATTATTTGCAGGAGCACCTGCTCCATCTTTTGTTGCAGTAGGATAGCCCCAGTATCGTCCAGGATCACCTGGAGCACCAGGATAACTATTACCTCCCACGCCACCACTACCGCCAGCACCAGCTCCACCCCAGGTGTATCCAGCATATGGCTGAACTCCAAAACTTCCACCAATTGCTTTTATTTGATATTTATCTCCGTCATTACCAAAACTACTATTAGTCCCCGGCATACCGCAGGTTCCACCACCACCCCATGTACAAGCAGTTGCAGAACAATCCGTAAGATTATTAGCGCCTTTAGCACCTCCGACGCCAACAGATACTGGGATCGTTAGATTTGGTAGATATGGAAATGTTTTTTCTCGATATTCACCAGCACCACCTCCTCCACCTCCAGTAGTTCCTCCATAGGCAACAACAGTACAACCTCCACCTCCTCCACCTCCAGCTGCCCATGTCTTAACAGTTATTTTACATCCATTTGGTACTGTAAATGAATTTGGATTTGCTGTACCAAGAGTACCACTTGTTTTTTGAACACCACCGACAATGTCATACATCTGTGTTCCAGTTGATGTACAGGTGTTCGTAACAACCGCCTCACACAATACAAGCGTTCCATCTTCTTTAGCGCACACTTTCGCATTCCATAGACCAGCATATCCTGAATTCTCAGGGGCATCCTGACTCAACGAAAGTACTTGAATATTATTTCCAGAGTGTAAATTATTTCCAAATTGAGCAATATTTGAATCTATATCACCACTTACTGCAAGGTTTCCTTTAGTTGAAAATTTATTCCAATTAACGGCAACCGTACTTACTCCCAAGTTACCGGTTTTGGTTTGATCATTCATGCTTACATTGACTGGTGCATGAATATTGCCATTTGGAAATCCTCCCGCAGGTGCACCTTGCCATGGAGCAGCAATTGCAATACCTCCTGAAATCAAGATTCCAAGTGTTGCAATTTTTATGATCTGTGTAAGTTGTTTTTTTATGCTCATGTAATAAATTTGATCGTATTAATTTTTAAAACGGACCACACGTACTGCCAATCTGCATATGGACTGTCTGGGTATTTGATCCTGATTTACCTGCTCCATCATCCGCAGAAACACTGACCGTAACATCTTTAGTTGAATTAAGTGGGCCACTGTAAGTAATATATTGTGCTTGCTGGCAACTTGCATCTGGATTGTAATTCAAACTATTAACACCTGACCAACTACAATTATGAGCGTTTGCTGATGTAGGATAGGCAGCATACGTCACACTACAACCATTGATGTAATTACTATATGCTGGTCGAACTGAAAATGTTGGTATAAATGATCCACTTCCACCACCACCGCTACCATTATAGTAAACACAGGTTTGTGTATCATAAATAGTTTTCGTATCACCCCCAGGCAAACAGGTGATAGTAAGGGCGGTCGTGCTTGCTGTTGGGGTAATGGCAAAGTCTGCTGGAGAATCACCACTAACAAGACCGCTTGAATTGTACACATTAGTAGCAAAATCCTGTTGATCAGCATCTCCAAATGGATCCGTCCAATTCAAAGGAAGACCGCGAGCTGGAAAAGTTTCGCTATTTGGATTAAAGATCCAATCGTCATTAATATTTCCATCATCATTCACACCATTTGCAGTTACACTTACACTTGTTGCACCTGTCGTAGTCCACTGTAGTTGTGCCTTGGTACTACTACAACCACTCACATTCACCGTAGCAAGTAAATTATTGCGATTAGTATCAAACGCACTTCCAGCAGAAGCTGCAAGCGCCTTATTGTTTCCTTTTGCGAGATTATTCGACTTAGCGTTATATGCAACATAGTTGAGACCAAAAGTATCAATGGTACAACTCGAAGGAGTACAGAGTGTGAGCTGGCCATTTTTGTCAGCACATACTTTTGCTGGCCAGGTGCCAGTATATGAAGGGTTGTTTATCTTACTCAGTGACGCAACACTCAAGTGAGTACCAACGAGTACGTCCTGGATTGTTTCACCAAGATATGAGAAAAGTGTATCACTTATAAATACATTTCCAGAACCAACCGCCGGACAGACTCCTGAGAACCATACACATAAATTACCTAATTTTGTCTGATTCTCATCGCCGACGTGAACAGGTGTAGCGGTATTGCCTGTTGGGGCGGGTGAAGGCGCTGGATTCCATACTCCGGTAGCATAAACAACACTCATGCCAACAGAGACAACGAGTCCGAGAACGATTATTTTTAGTGTTTGTAGAAACTCTTTTTTCATAGAGATAGTGGGGTTGATAAATTACTCGTGATTATTTTTCCTTCCAAATGATAATTTTCTTTTTATGTACATTTTGAATGAAGTGACAATTAGGACTGTCATCTACTTTAGTAGTATTCACCGCGACAAAATCATGAGAAACACTGTAATCGTCAACACATGTAAGCTTAAATTGCATTACATCCGTATTCACGTAATTAATATCTGGAGGTATTATTCCAAAAAGTGTTTGATTTGCGGTTAAATTACCCCATGGCCCTCCATGGCCGCCATTGGTCTCTGTGATAGTACACTTTGGACCTGTAAATGATCCTTGAGTAGACCATGAAAACTCCGGATACTGTGTACTTTTAATACAAGGAGGGGCAGTGAAGTCTACAATTGCGGATTCAACATCAGCACGCATTGCGTCGGCGGTAGCAACATTAGAAGGGTCTTGATTAGTTTTATTATGGTCACACTTTATACTGTAACTTGCAAATACTGTAGATGGTTGCAAATCAAGAGTTGGCTGAACACCTCCGTAGTAAGTATTAGGACCACCTGGATATGAGTCATAAGTTGTACCAGCGTTTATATCCCCAATATCATAACCAGTTCCGGAACCCCATGTGCCCGTAGGATCAACACTGAAAACCTTACAGCCAGTAAATGAAGTGGTTCCATCTGCAGATCTCCAAGAAAAATGAGGGTGGGTATTACCTGGAGCAACAATTTGATTGAATGGCAAAAGCTCAATATCTCCTGGACCTGGAAGGACGGTTGGTGATGGATATGTCGCAAAATCATTGATCCACCCTAGTACACCAGTCCCGAGATTGAGACCCGCGAGAGTTGGATTGTCTCCACCCCACCCAAAACCACCAGTAGATACACCCGTCGTCTTATCAAAAGTCATTTGGTACTTATTACCATCAAGAGAGATCCATCCATCCCATCCACCCAAATCATTTACATCCGGACCTGGATTCATTGCTCGAGTAGCACGCACCCAACCAGTCAATTTACCTGTACTTTGGTCCATATGAGCATTGGCAGATGTGGAGCCATCTCCTGAAGGGAACCCCACCAACCCGCCAAACTGTATCCATCCGATGTTGTCGGACCAAGCATATCCCTGTAGGTCGCCACCTGGGATCATCTTTACACCATATGAAGAATCGGTGCATACTTTTGCGCCACCGACACCACCATCTAGACAATTCAAGCTAATCCATCCAGTATTTGAAGACCACCACCACCCAGTCACATCATTGGAGCTAGCATGTACTAGTGGTTTATAAAGGGCGAATGCCCCTAGGATAAGGGCTAAAATGGCAATATATGAAGCTATTTTTTTACTATTCATCTATTTATGAGCGCTAAACATACTATTTAATATATTCTTGCGACTTACGGAGGTCATAGTAGAGGGATTTGCTTCAGCGTTAGTCTTGATTTCGGTCAATACCTGTTGACGTTCTTTATCTGAGAGCCCTTCATTTGTTTTAAAAGCATTTCGATTTTGAAGCACAATAAATGCAAGGAGAAGAATAACAATGACAGCCGCAACGATCATAAGCACTTTTTTGCCACCATCATGCATTTGAGTTGTATTTGTATTCATAGAATATAAAACATGACACAACGGTTTGGGTATACTTCGGCAGAAAAATAAGCCGTCTGTCAAAACTATGTTTTTATTATACTACTTAATAGAGAGAAGGCGCGATAAAAAAATAAATCAAACTGTGGATAACCTACATAGTTGGGAAAATATGTACACACTAAAAAATAAATTGAATTAAAAATTCAAAAATAGACATCGCTATCTACAAAAAAATGCCGGCAATTTAAAGATACACACTATTTGACTTTTTGGCTTTCGTACATTACTATATATGTACTGGTCCGCGTCGAACGACGGGCCATTTTTAGTAGCTAAAGGTACAATTAAATATATGTTAGATCTCAAAACAATGCGATCGGCGCTCGAACAACTTGAAGAAGAGCGTAAGATCCCAAAAGAGAAAATCATAGAAGCTATCGAGCAAGCGCTCGCAGCTGCTTATAAGAAAGATTATGGAAAACGCGGACAAATCATCCGTGCGCATTTTGATATTGAAACTGGTACGACAAATTTTTACCAGGTAAAAATTGTCGTTGATGAATCAACAGTGCGTATGCCAGAAGATGGGGAAGAAGAAACCGAAGATATGGTAGAAGAAACGATTGAAGGCGATGAACGCGTACGATTCAATCCAGAACACCACATCTTGCTCAACGATGCTCGTCGAATGAAAAAGGATGCTCAGCTCGAAGAAGAAATAATTTTCCCACTTGAAGCGAAAGATGATTACGGTCGTATTGCTGCACAAACAGCGAAACAAGTTATTATCCAGCGTATCCGCGAAGCAGAACGATCATCAATCATTGATGAATACGGTACGAAGGAAGGAGAAATCGTTTCTGGTATTGTTCAAAAAATTGAACGCGGAAATGTATTCATCGATTTCAATCGCGCAACTGGTGTGGTTCCATTTGATGAACAAATTCCTGGCGAACATTATCGTCGCGGTGAACGTGTCCGTGCATACCTCTATTCAGTCGAAGAAACTCCACGTGGCGTCAACCTTCGTCTCTCACGCACTCATCCAAAATTTATTGAAGCATTATTCGCACTCGAAGCTCCAGAGATTGCATCAGGTGTTGTTGAAATCAAATCAATCGCGCGTGAAGCAGGATCACGATCAAAGATTGCAGTCATGTCTCATGATGAACATGTGGATCCAATCGGTTCATGCGTCGGACAGAAAGGTACACGTGTAAAAACTGTTACCTCTGAACTCGCTGGTGAACAGATCGATATTATTCCGTGGTCAGAAGAGCCATCACGATTCGTTGGAGCAGCACTCTCTCCTGCACAAATTCTCGACATCACAATTGATGAAACAGAACACAAAGCAATGATTGAAGTCGCTGATGACAAACTCTCACTCGCAATCGGAAAAGGAGGACAGAATGTTCGTCTCGCTGCAAAACTCACCGGCTGGAGAATTGATATCAAAGGAATTAAGAATGAAGAAGTTATCTCAAGTGATGAACTTGAAGATATAGATGAAGAAACGGAACCTGAACTTTTGGTCGGCAACGAAGGTGAAGCATTGATTTCATCAGAGAAGCCATCTGAAATGGAAGGTGAACAAGAATAATTTATTAGTTTATTAAAAATTTATTATTTATTTAATGTATATGACCATATTTATTATCGTCAGTTCGTGTCTCGCCATTTTGTATGGCCTTTATTACGGAAAGAAAATCATCGGCATGCCAGCTGGCACTGACCGCATGAAGGAAATCGCGAAAGCGATTCAAGAAGGTGCGAAGGCATATTTGAATCGTCAGTATAAGACGATTGCAATCGTTGCAGTAGTACTCTTCGTTATTATCGGATTCATCCCAAGTTTGGGTTGGATGACTGCAATTGCATTCCTCGTGGGTGCAATCCTCTCAGCGCTCGCTGGATATATTGGTATGAACATTTCTGTTCGTGCTAATGTCCGCACTGCACAAGCAGCAACCAAAGGCATGAAGGAAGCACTCGATGTCGCCGTAAAAGGCGGATCAGTCACTGGAATGCTCGTTGTTGGATTGGCACTCTTGGGAACTGCAGGAATGTATTTCCTTACTCATGACATACATGTGCTTGTTGGACTTGGATTCGGAGGATCACTCATTTCAATCTTCGCACGACTTGGTGGAGGAATCTTCACTAAAGCTGCAGATGTGGGTGCTGACCTCGTCGGTAAAGTAGAAGCAGGAATTCCAGAAGATGATCCACGAAACCCAGCAGTTATCGCTGACAACGTAGGAGACAACGTGGGTGACTGTGCAGGTATGGCAGCTGACCTCTTTGAAACATACGCAGTTACTTCGATCGCAACAATGCTCTTGGGATTTCTCACCTTTGCAGGAAATGCAAACGTAGTACTCTACCCACTTATGCTTGGAGCAGTTTCAATTATTGCTTCAATCATCGGAATGTTTTTCATCCGTCTTGGAAAAAGTGGCAACATCATGCGTGCACTATATAAAGGACTCATTGCAGCAGGTGTACTTTCAGCAATTGCATTCTATCCACTCACTACAAAATTGATGACAGGAATTGAGGGTATCTCAGTCATGCACATTTACTTCTCAGCATTGATTGGACTCGCAGTGACTGCACTTATTATTGTCATCACTGAGTACTTCACTTCAACAATGTACGCTCCAGTTAAATCAATTGCGAAAGCATCTGAAACTGGTCATGGTACAAACATCATCGCTGGACTCGCAGTATCAATGAAATCAACAGCGCTTCCAGTTATTGTTATCGTCGCTGCAATGCTTGGTGCATTCAGTCTCTCTGGTCTCTACGGTGTTGCAATCGCAGCGATGGCAATGCTTTCAATGGCTGGTATCATCGTTACGATTGATGCATACGGTCCAATTACCGATAATGCTGGTGGAATTGCAGAAATGTCAGGAATGGATGAATCTGTTCGTGCGATTACTGATCCACTTGATGCAGTTGGTAACACAACAAAGGCAGTCACAAAAGGATACGCAATCGGTTCTGCAGCACTTGCAGCACTCGTACTCTTCGCAGACTTCACCCACTCAATCGCAGGTGGTGCAATCTTCCAAATCAATGATCCAAAAGTGCTCGCTGGTCTCTTCATCGGCGGACTACTTCCATATTACTTTGCAGCACTTTCAATGGAGTCAGTAGGTAAAGCGGCAGGATCAGTCGTTGAAGAAGTTCGACGACAATTCAAAGCTCATCCTGGCATCATGCAAGGAACAGAAAAGCCTGATTACGCTCGTGCAGTTGATATCGTTACAAAAAATGCTATCAAAGAAATGATTATTCCAGCACTCATCCCTGTTGTTATTCCAATTATCATTGGATTTACTTTGGGTGTAAAAGCATTGGGCGGACTTTTGGTCGGCGCAATCATTACTGGAATCTTCGTTGCAATCTCAATGACTTCAGGTGGAGGCGCATGGGATAACGCAAAGAAATTGATCGAGCTTGGTAATCACGGAGGAAAAGGCTCAGACGCTCACAAAGCATCTGTGACCGGAGACACTGTTGGTGATCCATATAAAGACACCGCAGGTCCTGCAATCAATCCGATGATCAAAATTTTGAACATTGTCGCACTTCTTATCGTTGCTCTTATCGTCTAAACATACATACAAGTTGTTTAATATAAAATCCCCAACATTCGTTGGGGATTTTATATTTACGAGCACCAAAGATACACACATGTTCGTATATTTTGTGTAACAATTTATTTATTATTTTATAAAATGCCTGTGGTATACTCTCTGTAATAAACGTATAAATAATGCGTCAATAAGTAAGTACGACGTCGAATTTAATTTTAATAAATAATTATTAGTAATATAAAAATATATGAAGAATAAGCAATATATAGGAATAGCAATGATCATTGTGTTCGCATTGTTTGGAACTACCAAATTAACTCACGCTGAAGTATCTGAAGGAAGTGAGAGTGGCTCATTCGGAGCAACCACATCACTCGGTGGCACGCACGCTGACATACAAATCGGAGAGGAAGGTAATGATGATAGTGGTCGCACCGGCACAGGCGAAGGTGATGATGGTGCGGTACGTGGAATAAAAAATACAACGACACTCAATCTTAGCCACACAACTGCAAATGAACAAGAAAGATCTGGTGATACTGAGAGAAGCCAATTCCCTACGCTTAAAATTAAAATTGGTAGTAAAGAAGAAACAAAGCTCTCAAAGAAAGACGTGGTAAACGGTCGCTTCGACTGGGCAACAACAGCACTCAACAATTTGTATACTCGTCTCACCACTTTAACCGCAAATCTAAAAACAGCTGGAAATGACGTAACGGCGCCAGAATCATTGCTAGTTACCGCAAAAGCAAAAATAGATATTGCAGTATCTTCATCAACAGAACTAAAGAATTTCATTGCAAGTGTTAAAGGAGCGGATACTGTACCAGGAACAGCCAAAACAAAAATCTCAACAACTGATGCGACAAAAATAAAATCACTCGCAAAGAAAGCGAAAGATGATCTCCTTGCAGCAAGATCAGCACTTCAAGATGTAATCGCTTCACTCAAAGATATCATAGGTACAAGCGTTGTCGGTGCAAGGGGTATGCTCCGTATTAATAGTGGTGGTGCGCAGGAAGGTCCAATCACCAACCCTGACGGCACAATACATGTGCAAAATCAATAATTATCATCATTAATTTATATCTCTATGGATCAATCATCATCAAAAGGAGCACTTATCGGGAGTATCGTCATTGTAGTTTTACTCATCGCTGGTAGTATCTATTTCTGGAAAAATAATGCCGCAAAAGATGCAGCCAACAAGCAAGCAGCAGAACAACAACAGGTACAAGAGCAAGCAGCGGCTCAAGCAGCAAATTCCCAAAATCTTTCAGGTATTGAGTCAGACCTAAACGCAAGCGACATGACAAGTGTTGACCAAGGACTCTAAAATCAATACATGGGTAAAAAATAATATAGAAGTCAAAACCTCCAGCACCTGCTGGGGGTTTTGACAAAAGAGCGATGAGAAGTTACACTGGCTTCACTATGTCTAAAAAAATCAATGTAAAAATAACAAAAAAGCCTAAAAGTATCGTTGAAATTGAAGGAGAAGCAGCCGCTGAACACTTCGATTCATACTGGGACAAGGCGATCAAGCACCTTGGAAAAGATGCTGAAATTCCAGGATTCCGCAAGGGTCATGTGCCAGAAAACATCTTGGTAAAACAACTTTCTGAGATGCACATATTAGAAGAAATGGCAGAAATGCTCTTTAATGATGTATACCCTGAAATTCTCGAGGAACACAAGATTGATGCAATTGGCCGACCAGAAATAAAGATCACAAAAATTGCTAAAGGCAACCCATTGGGTTTTGTAATTTCAACAACGATCGTCCCAGAAGTACCACTTCCTGATTATAAAAAAATAGCTCCAAAGGCAAAGAAGGACGAAGAAGTTGTTGTGACTGATGAAGATGTTGAAAAGGCAATCAAGGAAATCCGCCAGATGCGCGCACACCAAGCACTTCATGATGCGAATATCGAACACGAACATCAGGCAGAAATAAAAGATGAAGATCTTCCAGAATTGAATGATGAATTCGTAAAAACATTGGGCGCGTTCCAGAATGTTGCTGAATTCAACACAAAACTGAAAGAAAACCTCCTTGAAGAAAAGAAGCGCGAACTGCAGGATAAGAATCGCATTGCGATCATTGAAGAAATCTTGAAAGCAGTCGAAGTAGAAGTACCAGAAATTCTAACCAACAGCGAACTCCAGAAACTCAAAGCGCGACTCACTGAAGATGTCACACGTCTTGGTTTCACACTCGAAGATTATTTGAAACAAATCAAAAAAACCGAGGAAGAACTCTTAGCAGAATGGCGACCTGACGCTGAGAAACGTGCGAAACTCGAACTTGTCATCGATGCTATTGCGAAGAAAGAGAACATCACGCCAGCGCCAGAAGATATGGAACGAGAATTACAACACTTGATGTCACAATATAAAGATGCAGATCCGCTTCGCGCCCAAATGTACGTCGAAAGCATACTCCGCAACGAACTCGTTTTCAAGTTTCTTGAAAATCTCGCATAGTTTCACTCACCTCTAGGACGTGATACTATTTATACATTACCAATCTAACTATCATTTACTATGAGTTATTTAATTCCAACAGTTATCGAAAAATCACAATTTGGCGAACGAGCATACGATATTTACTCTCGCCTTTTGCGTGAACGCATCATCTTCTTGGGTGGACCAATTGATGACAATGTCGCCAATATCGTCATTGCCCAGCTACTCTTCTTAGAATCTGAAGATTCAACAAAAGATATTTCAATTTATATCAATTCTCCAGGCGGCTCAGTCACCTCTGCAATGGCGATCTTCGACACCATGAATCACGTAAAGCCTGATATCCGCACTGTCTGCGTCGGTCTTGCTGCATCAGCAGCTGCGGTACTCCTTGCCTCAGGCACCAAAGGAAAGCGTTATGCACTACCAAATGCTGAAGTGATGATTCACCAAGTCATGGGAGGCGCTGAAGGCCAAGCATCAGATATTGAAATCGTGGCAAAACACATCTTGAAGACAAAAGAAAAACTCAACAAGATCCTCGCTAAAAGTACTGGTAAAACCCCAGAACAAATCGAAAAAGACTCAGATCGCGACAACTACATGTCAGCTGACGAAGCAAAGAAATACGGTTTGATCGACGAAGTCATGACCAAACCAAAAAGTGGTACGGTAAAATAAAAATGTAATATAGGAGCAACAGACCCCCGATTAGCATTTATGCTAATCGGGGGTCTGCTAATAGAGAGTGCGCTAGAAACAAACTGCTACAACATATATTTAGCGTAAATTGACATAGTAAATTATACATGTCAATTTATGCTGTACAACCCTCATCCCTTTTGGTATATTGAGCTCATCGATATTTATTTAGTTAATACAAAGTCTCGTTTAAAAAATAGCCCAAAGATGAAAGCATATTTCGCCAATTTGATACATACACTCTCTATTCTCCGCAATCGGAGGAAATTTGCACTAATCAGACAATCTATTTTCTAAGCGAGCATATCGCTTATGAGTTTAACCGCAATATTCATCACCATTGCCGCACTCGCTGCAGGCATCGGTATCGGGTATTACTTGCGAAGAGTCATTGCACTCGGCCAACGTCGATCGATTGAGATCGATATCAAGCAAATGCTTGTCGGTGCAAAAGAGGAAGCGCAGAAAATTCTCGACGAATCAAAAAAGAAAGCTGAAGAACGAAGCGAAGAGCTTCGTGCTGAAGAAAAGAAGAAGGAAGCAGAATACAAAAAGACTGAGGATCGTCTCGTAAAGAAGGAAGAACTACTCGATGCTCGTCAGGTCGAAATCGACAAAGAAGTTGAGAACATCAAAATCAAAGTCGAAGAGATCAAGAAGATCCGTGAAAAAGTCGACAATATCGCTCAAGAAAAACAAACAGAACTTGAGCGTCTATCACATCTCTCGGAGACAGAAGCAAAAGAAGCATTGTACAAAATGCTCGAGCAACGCTACGAAGAAGATTTCCTTATTCGTATCCAGAAGCTCGAGAATTCAAATGAAGAGAAACTCGATCGCCGTGCCAAAGATATTTTGGCGACGTCGATTCAACGTCTCGCATCTTCGACCGCATCTGAACTCATGACGACCAATGTCGCGATTCCAAACGATGAAATCAAAGGAAAGATTATTGGAAAGGAAGGCCGCAACATCCGCGCATTTGAACGCGCATCTGGTGTTGAACTCATTGTTGATGATACACCGGGTACAATCGTCATCTCATCATTCGACCCAATCCGCCGACAAATCGCACGCTTGGCACTTGAAAACCTCATTCTTGATGGACGTATTCAGCCAGCAAAAATTGAAGAAGTCGTAGAAAAAGCAAAAGCTGATATCAACAAGATCATCAAAGAAAAAGGAGACCAAGCAGTATACGAATGTGGAATCTTCAACTTTGACCCACGTATTGTTGCTATCATTGGTCGCCTCTACTTCCGTACGAGTTATGGACAAAATGTCCTGCAGCACTCGATTGAAATGGCACATATTGCTGGAATGCTTGCTGAAGAATTGGGTGCTGACGTTGCTATCGCGAAAGCGGGAGCACTCGTACACGATATCGGTAAAGCACTCGACCATGAAGTACAAGGTACGCACATTGAAATCGGTATGCGTATCCTTCAGAAATTCGGTGCTGATGAACGCATCGTCACTGCGATGAAATCTCACCATGAAGACTATCCGTACGAAACAGTCGAAGCAGTCATCGTGCAGACAGCCGATGCGATCTCTGGTGGACGCCCAGGTGCGCGCCGAGATACTGTTGAGAATTACTTGAAGCGTCTCGCAGAACTTGAAGCACTCGTGAATGGATTTGAAGGCGTTGAGAAATCATACGCACTCCAAGCTGGCCGTGAAATCCGCATATTCGTTACTCCAGAAAAAGTCACCGATGTTGAAGCAAAGAATATGGCTCGCGACGTCGCAATGAAAATTGAATCAGAACTTAAATACCCGGGAGAAATTAAGGTGACATTGATCCGCGAAACTCGAGTAATCGAATACGCGAGATAGAGTGAAACACTAGAAATTAAAACCCGTGCAACATACAAAAAACCACCGCATGGTGGTTTTTTGTTACTTTATTGACTCAATACTAGATTCCGTGTAGTGTATTCTCGATTACTGACCTTTACATAGTGCTCAAACCCTATAAACCCCAAACACATGAAGAAACAAGAAATTAAAGATTTTCAAAATCTTTTGGAAAAGGAGATGAAAGATACTTTCAAAAACCTCCCCGCAATATTCCAAAACATGGAAGTCGAAGTGCGGATACTCACCAACGCTGACGAGTATAATGATGCGCTGTTTGAATCAATCGAATTCAAAGAATCAAAATTTGTGGTAATACTTACCAAGATGTCTGGTGGTGGTTCACAACTACACATCATTCCACCTATTCCCGTTTTCAAGAGTACCTCGGATGCAAAGAATTTTGGAATAAAAATGCCACTACCTACATCACAATTTACATTACTCAAAAGTATTCGATGGGAACATATTATTGAAATTCCGCCGAACACGCTCATCTATGAGACCATCATATACCGAAGTGGTTTTATTTATTCTTCAAAAGCGATACCAAGTGATGACCTCATGCTTTCTTTTTTCCATGTTGCCCGTAAAGGCGATTGTCTCGTCGATCCCGATGGACGAATCCTTTCTAAGTTTCCGGCAAAACAATCAACTCTTGAACTGAATATAATATGGGGACGTACAAAAGCACTTAT
>JAHFNN010000075.1 GCA_023267315.1 Candidatus Nomurabacteria bacterium
TTTATTTTTGCCTGGTGAAAAATTTACGCAATATATAGGACTCCCTTTTCCTAGCAGTACTATGTCTGTAATAGAAATTTTAAAAAGACCTCTCCCGGGGCCTTTTTCGTTAGGAGCCTTCGTATGGTACAATACCGCGTACGTTTATACGGTATTTATTAGACAGGACCTATAGACATATACATATATATAGTATGGCTTTCTCACTAAAAAATCTTTTTAATAACACACATGCCCATTTCTTGAAGGAGGTAGATCCTCTCATCAAAGGCATTAATCTCCTTGAGGAGGGTTTGAAAAACCTTCCTATTTCAGAGTTCCCAAATAAGACGAATGAATTCAAGGCTCGACTTGGGCGAGGTGATACATTGGATGATATTTTGCCTGAAGCATTTGCGTTGGTGCGTGAAGCGGCTCGTCGCACAATGAATTGGCGTCATTATGATGTGCAGTTGGTTGGAGGTATTGCGCTTCATCGAGGAAATATTGCCGAAATGAAAACAGGAGAAGGTAAGACGCTGGTAGCAACACTTCCTGTATATTTAAATGCGCTCGCGGGCAACGGTGTGCACGTGATTACGGTGAATGATTATTTGGCTCGCCGCGATGCGGTATGGATGGGTCAGATTTATTCTTTACTCGGTCTTTCGATTGGTATCATTAATTCTCAAAACGTCTCTTTTCTATATGATCCTGCACACACTGATAAAGATAAAGAGGTGGATGATAAGGGGAGTTTTCATATCGTATATGATTTCTTGCGACCATGTTCGCGACGTGAGGCATATCATGCTGATATTACCTACGGTACAAATAATGAATACGGATTCGATTATTTGCGTGACAATCTAGCGACAGCCCCAGCAGATATTGTTCAGCGTGAGCCTTTTTATGCGATTGTCGACGAAATCGACTCTATCTTAATAGATGAAGCGCGAACACCACTCATTATTTCTTCACAATCAGGAGATTCTGAAGATCTCTATCAGACCTTTGCGCGTATTGCCAAAAATCTTACTAAAGAGACTGACTATACTGTCGATGAAAAGATGAAGGCTATCAGTCTGACAGATGAAGGTATTACTCGTGCTGAAAAATTACTTGGCATTGAAAATATCTATACCGAAAAAGGTATTAAATATGTTCACCACTTAGAAACTGCCGTTCGCGCAGAGGCACTTTTTATTCGCGACAAAGAATACGTTATTAAGGAAGGGGAGGTGATTATCGTCGATCCATTCACTGGTCGTTTACAGCCAGGACGTCGATGGTCTGAAGGACTACACCAGGCAATTGAAGCGAAAGAGGGGGTAAAAATCGAGAAAGAAACGCGTGCGGTTGCGTCTATTACCTTTCAAAATTACTTCAGATTCTATAAAAAACTCTCGGGTATGACCGGTACGGCGTTGACCTCCCAAGAAGAATTCCATAAGGTGTACAACCTAGACGTTATTACAATTCCAACACATCGTCCGATTGCTCGTATTGATCATACTGACCTTATTTTCCAGACAGAAAAAGGAAAGTTCAAGGCACTTGGAAAACGTGTTCGAGAACTCTATGATGCTGGACAGCCAGTCCTCATTGGTACGGTCTCGATTGAGAAAAATGAACTTCTTTCAGCGTACTTAAAACAAGAGGGAATTCCGCATATTATATTGAACGCTAAGAATCACGAAAAAGAAGGAGAAATCATTGCGCAGGCTGGTAAGAAAAAAAGTGTCGTGGTGGCTACCAACATGGCTGGACGCGGAATCGATATTAAATTGGGTGGTACAGATGCAACACCAGAAGAATATGAAGCAGTGAAAGCACTCGGTGGTCTCTTTGTGATTGGTACTGAACGTCATGAAGCACGTCGTATCGACAACCAGCTTCGTGGTCGTGCAGGACGTCAAGGTGATCCAGGACAGACACAGTTTTTTGTATCACTAGAAGATGACCTTATGCGCGTGTTCGGAGCAGAGCGCATAAAAAATATGATGGGACGCTTTGGTATTCCTGAAGATGAGCCAATACAAAATAGTTTGGTATCTCGAACACTTGAAAATGCTCAAGAAAAAATTGAAGGTTTCAATTTTGACGCTCGAAAATACACACTTGAATATGACAACGTGATGAATCATCAGCGTGAGGCAATTTATACTCGTCGCCGTGAAATGCTTTTGGGTGATGATGAACACGTTCGTGCAAATTTGAATCAGATTATTGAAGATAATGAAGAGTTGAAAAAGATTGTAGCAGAGAAAGAAGCTGCGTTTGGTTCGCATGCATTTCTTGATACCGTTCGTCGTATTATCTTATATGTGACCGATCTTCTCTGGACGGAGCATTTGGAAACGATGGAGTATACACGTTCATCAGTGAATTTGCGTGCATATGGCCAGCGTGAACCGCTCATTGAATACAAAAAAGAAGGACTCCGTCTCTTTAGGGAAATGGAAATGCGCTATAAGGAAGAAGTTTCGACACTAGTGAAGGCAATAGAAGGTAAGCCGGTGGCTGGTCCGATACAAGTTGAAGCAACTCCCGTTTCAGGAAGCACACTCACATACACCGTAAATGCTACTGATGCTGCTCAAGCATCTAGTTCTGTTCAAAATAAAGGAACCGAGTACGAAAAAGTCGGAAGAAATGACCTGTGTCCTTGCGGATCCGGAAAAAAATACAAGAAGTGTCACGGGGCAAATAGCTAACCTCTAAAATTACTCCATTGCAGCATTTTTTCTATTGTACCTATGGTATAATGGAGAGTGTAGTAACACATATTCTTTTAAGAAAAATGTGTTGTTTAGATTTGTAAGAGAGGTATTTTATATACGCTCGGATCTAATAGAAAAATGGAGCTCCCTAATAAAAAAACATCAAATAATAAACTCGCTTCGCTTTTTGGTCTGGGTCGCGAGAAAGAATATTTTTTTGAAAATCTAAGTTTTATGATATCGGCTGGAATGCCGATCTTTGAGTGTCTGCGTGCGATTGAATCTGAATTTAAGACAAGCTATATGCGGCGTGTTATGGGGCATGTCCGTGAAAATGTTGAAAATGGGATGCCACTTTCGACCGCGCTTGATGAAACGGGTCTCTTTGGTGTGCATGCGATTACACTCATTAAGAATGGTGAAGACGGTGGGACACTCTCAAACAATTTGAAGGTAATCGCAAGTCAGGCTGCAAAGAATCGTATTTTTAAATCACGACTTCAGTCAGCGCTCATGTATCCAGCACTTATTTTGGGTGTGACTTTTGTAGTTGGTTTGGGTGTCGCGTGGTTCATCCTTCCTAAGCTTGCTGATATGTTTGCGGAGCTTCATGTGAAGCTCCCACTGATCACATCGATATTCATTGGAATTGGAGCATTTATTTCTTCATACGGTATCATTGTACTGCCATTATTTTTTGTTTTTATTATGGCACTTATCTACTTCACGTTTTATTTCCCAAAGACTAGAATCCTTGGTCAGTATTTCCTTTTTTCGATTCCTGCAGTCAAGAAGTTGATTCAAGAACTCGAAATATCTCGCATGGGATATCTGCTTGGTACCTTGAATGAAGCAGGGTTGCCGATTCTTCAAGCAATTGGTTCGCTTAAAGAATCAACACTTTCTCCTTATTATCGTAATTTCTATGATTTCTTATATAAAGAAATAGAAAATGGACGTTCATTCGAAGAAAGTTTTCATGAATACAAGAGTATTCGAAGAATCATGCCAACTTCGATTGAACAGATTATTGTGACCGGGGAACAGTCTGGTAATCTAACTTTGGCATTTTTGAAAATTTCAGAAATGTATGAAGAAAAGACGGAACTTACCAGTAAAAATATTTCAACAGCCCTTGAGCCGATTTTGCTCGTATTGGTATGGCTTGGAGTTATGGCTGTTGCTGTTGCAGTGATTATGCCGATTTATAGCTTAGTGCGGGGGGTTGGAAAATAAATTGTGGCTCACTCAATTTTAAAACGTATGGACACAGTTATGGGTATTTTGCATAACAGAAAAAAAATAAATAATACATTACAGCAAGGCTTCACTTTGATAGAACTCCTACTTGTGATTGCTGGTCTTGCGATTATTCTTGCAGTGAGTACTCCATTTTCAAGTTCTTCGATCGTGCGAGGAAACACTGAAAGTGCAGCTCGAACTCTCGAGTCATCATTGCGGAGGGCATATGCATATGCGCGATCTGAAGAAAATAATTCAGATTGGGGTGTACACCTTCTTGCTGATCATGCCACAGTGTTTTCTGGTTCTTCGTATGGGGGGCGTGATACCTCTTTTGATGAGGTTGCAACACTGAAATCTTCCCCAACACTCTCTGGAACACTTATATCTGG
>JAHFNN010000076.1 GCA_023267315.1 Candidatus Nomurabacteria bacterium
AAAAAGATGTCTGAAGGATGTCTCTCTGTACGATGGTTGTATGGCACAACACTCCGTTCAAGTAGAGCAACCGTGCAGGCATATGATGAATTTGGTAAGCAATTTACGCAAGGTGGATCGGGACTTCTTGCACAAATATTCCAACACGAGACAGATCATCTAAACGGCATTCTTTTCATTGATCACGCAACAAATATCGAAGAAGGATTACCACATGCAAAAAAATAACAAAGGGATACAGTTTGTTTTTTTCGGTACGCCCACTGTGGCAGAAGAGACACTTTCAATACTTGAAACACGCGGATTCATCCCAGCTTTGATAGTGACTGCTCCAGATAGACCAGCAGGAAGAAAACTTGCTCTCACTCCATCTCCGGTCAAAATGTGGGCACAAAAACATGCTATCCCAGTGATCCAACCAGAAAAAATTGATGAAGAAACCCTCACCACACTTCGAGAACTACATACAGAGCTCTTCATTGTCGTTGCATACGGTAAAATTGTTCCCCAAAGTCTTATTAATATTCCACTTCATGGCGTACTCAATATCCACTATTCTCTACTTCCTAAATACCGCGGAGCATCCCCGGTCGAATCAGCACTACTCTCTGGTGATACTGAGACAGGAATAACTATCCAAAAAATGGAACTGAAAATGGATACTGGTCCGATTGTTGCGTCAGAAAAAGTACCAATCGAACACAAATCAACAACACCTGCATTAAAAAAAATCCTCACCACCGTAGGAGGCGAACTGCTTGCAAAAATACTACCTGATTGGGTTGCAGGAAAAATCACCCCACAAGCGCAAGACTCACAACATGCGACCTATTGTAAAAAAATATCAAAAGAAGATGGATTGATTGATCCATCTGGTGATCCAATAATAAATTGGAATAAATATCGTGCATATTTCGGATGGCCCGGCGTATACTTTTTTGTAGAGCGAGGTGATAAAAAAATCCGCGTCATTGTAACAAAAGCGGAATTCAAAGATGGAGTATTTACAATACTAAAAGTTATTCCTGAAGGTAAAAAGGAAATGTCATTCGCAGATTTTTCTCGAGCGTAAAAAAGAAGAGAGCTCTGTCATAACAGACAAGCTCTCCAAAGATGCCGGGCCTCATTTATTTCAACTAAAAACACTCAGAATTTGCTCGTTGTCAGCAAGGCGACAAAGAAGAGAATACAGTCTCTGGGCCTCACTACAATTGTAATCCTTTGGGAGCATTTTGTTGTGATCCCTTCGCGCCATCGTAAGCACAAGTGTATTTGTCCGCCGATCTAAATCGAGCTTAAAGACGTACTTCTCCGTTGAGACAGAAAAGAGTGTCAACACATGTGATTCAGTCGCTCCGTACAAACTTCCCAAATATGCAAATGGTTTTTCTTGTTCCTCATATTTTTTCATTACTCTTGTCGCAAATTCGTTAGTATCTTTATTTTTTTCAATGATCGCCTGTGCTTCAATAGTCTTTTTACTGAAATCAGAAGCGCATAATGTATTGGTAGTAGAGTCATCTTCTTTCATAGTCAGTATGTTTATTTACTCTAAGTAAAACAATTGTATATCAATGTGTCAATAACAAAAAAATCCTTACTGAGTAAGGATTTTTTTGTTATTGAATGTATTGTTATCATTCGTACTTTGAAGTGAATGGATTTCGCTTAGAAATTCCTTTCAACATTTTCTTTACACTGGATGCTCCACGCTTGAAGAGTGTGTGTCGCTTATCTTTAAACGATACGAGTGTTCGTGAAAGTTCTTCTTTTGTATCATCAATTGCTGCATAGAGATCTGATTGTTCCGAAATTGCATGAAAGTTTTTTCCATTGAAATCAAAATTCACCTCTGACTTAAAGATATCACCTGACTTATGATGCGCAGTCGTCTTCCCTACTTCCACATAGACAACTACAGAATCATCTTTCACAAATTTTTTAAGAGACTCGAGTCGCTTTTCAACGTACGCACGTATCGCATCAGTAAGTTCAATATTATTCGCCTTTATATGTATATTCATGAGATACAGAAAATAGCATTATTTTGTTTTGCTATTTTTATTATATGTAATAAATGACCATACTGTCGAGAGACCTTATGAGCGCCTCTCCCATAATTATATCACAACTTGCTATCGACAGAGAGTATCTTTGAGTGATGATGATGCCCGCTTATCATACGAACCTTGTTCAAAGGTACTTTAAGATAGTCTGCTACGAGTAGTACCACAGCCTTATTCGCCATGTTACGCTCTGGTTTCGCCTTCACACTAACCTTAAAATGGTCAGGTGTAACTTGAATAATTGAATCCTTTTTGGCACTAGGTGTAACTGAAACTTTAATGTACATAGTTATACCTCATCTGCTTCAAGTCGCTGTAGATCTTTTTTGAACAAAAATGCTGAAATATGATAAATGGTATACGTAATGAAGAATGCAGAGAACACATCAATCGAGTAGTGCAGGTGTGATAACAAGACCACGATACCGAACATGATTGAGAGAAGTATAAATAAGATCCGAAGCCGTTTATCGTTCCAAAATACGAGCGCCATCAAAAATGGCAACCCAGTATGCCCCGAAAAGAAAAGGTCTCCACCGAAGGTAAATTTATTTACAATAGTAGAATCAAGCACAAGCTGTGGATAGAATGGACCGATATGTGTCAGGCTGATAAAAATTGCACGAATGATGGTAAACAATGCCACTGATTTCAACGCGAATGGCAGGCGCTTCGGTGCCGAGAAACAAAGGAACGTAATAAAGACCCACATGACAATCGGTGCATATATAAATAGCCAATCCAGATCATACACACGCGTATTTGAAAGAATTATATCCGTGACAGCATTGCTTGCTTTTTCAGTCGCATAAATACCTGCATAGTAATTAATAATCAAACTTCCGATAAGAAGCACGAATGTCAGTATGAACGAAGTAACATATTCCTTGTTTGAAAATAATGTCTTGTATTTATGTAGTAGTTTTTTCATGTAATACTTTTTATACGATAATAATCCTCGTTCAATGTGTTATCTGATATCTTTATACTCGCTCGTTACCGGCTTTTTCAAGAAAATTTCTGAAAGGAAATTGGCAAAATAGACTCGTCCCGTCTTCAATAACCCTTGCCCCCGAAATCGGCGACCAGATGTATGCATTACAAAATTGAAACTAAATTTCATCTTACCAAATTTACTTGCGCGTCGAGCAATATTCGTATCTTCGCCATAAAATGAAATTGATGTATCAAATCCGCCCATCTTATGTAAGACATCCTTTCGGATTGCAAAATTTCCGCCCGTTGCCATGTATCCAATAATCCAATACAGTGGCACTGCAATTTTATAATATATCGAAACAAAAAATTGATGATGTCGCGGAATGTCGTGATAAAAATATGGACCACTCAAACCTGCGAGCTTTTTATTTTCAGAAAAATTCTTGACCAGCATATCATACCAACCCTCTGGCATTCTCGTATCAGCATCAATATACGCGATGATATCTCCTGTGGCTTCATCAAGACCACGTTGTCTAGCAAACGTAAGTCCTTTTCGCTCTTCCTCAACTACTCTTACCCCCGGCATTGCACGAGCAATCTCAGCAGTTTTATCAGTACTTGCATTGTCAATGACAATAATTTCAAAAAATCTCCCGTGAGAATTTTTGATAGCATACGAGAGGCATTCTCCTATATATTTTTCCTCATTGTACGCTGGGATCACCAGACTGACTTTAAGCTCTGCCATGGTATTTATTTCATTAAACCTTCAAGTGCTCCCGCTGGTGTAACTTTTAATAAAAGAGTTGCTCCGACTGATGGTTGTGCTGTCATTGGCTCACCTGGTTTTCGTTCAGCAAAATTCACATACAATTCCCTTGAGTCAGAGTGTATTTCTGTCGTCTGTGGCGCGATACGATCTCCAATAAGAAATGCATTTGTTGTCTTGTATCCGGTCTCTGTCTTCATCGCTACAACTACATAATAAAAGAGACCTGAGCCTCCTCCATCGGACGATACAAGATAGGCGATATCATCCAAACCATCACCAGTAAGATCACCCTTAGCTTCATTTCCAAAATATCGTGTGGTGGTTTTAGAAGCGGAACCAGGAGCAGCTGCAACTTCCGAGACACCATTCACAAGTGTAACGGTAGTACCATCTATGGTGAAAGAGCTATTTTTACCATCAAATTGGGTTTGATTTTCTGTCGAAACAGGCGCAACCGCATGTTTCGAATTTACGTAGAACAACACACCAGCAACAATTATGAGGAGC
>JAHFNN010000012.1 GCA_023267315.1 Candidatus Nomurabacteria bacterium
CGCGAGAAATCGATAAAACTCCAGCTGCAATGGAACTTATTTTTTCAAATGCACTCTACCATTCTTCAAAGAAAGGATTGTGGGAGACGTGGTGGCAAGGTGCCGTGCGTTTCTTTTTCTCACTTGAGATTACTTCTATTGATGGGCAGGTTCATTTTTATATCCGTACACCATCTCGTATTCGACAACTCGTAGAAACGCAAATTTACGCACAGTATCCACAAGCAGTAGTCACTGAGGCAGAAGACTACTCACTTAAGGTGCCTCATTATTCTGATACGTGTGGGTGGTATATGTGGGGATGTGAATTTGGGCTCGAAAAGTATAGCGCCTTACCGATAGCTACGTATGTAGATTTTGGTCTTGATAAAATGGGCACAAAAGAAGAGTTTAAAGTGGATCCGATCACTGCAATGATTGAATACTTAGGCTCACTTCAAAAAGGTGAACAAATATGGATTCAAATAATAATTCGTGCCAAGGGAATTGGATATGAAGCAGAACATAAACATGGAACAATGTTTTCTCATAGTAATTGGGTGGATGAAGCAAATGAATATATCCTTAAAATGTTGAAACCGTATACTCGAGAACACTTGCTTCCTCATGGAGGTACTGCGATAGAAATCCGTACCCCGGATACACTTAAGGATGATGTTGAGGCTATTAAACGTAAAATCCAAAAAATGGGTTTTGATACTGGGATTCGTGTGGTGGCAATGGCAGATCAGCGGTACGTGAGCCAGGATCAGTTTAATAATCTTCGTCGTTCATCACGTCTCTTGTTCCGTCAGTACGGAAATCCTGATACGAATTCTTTTATGCGTTTACACTCGACTCAGTATGATTATCCATGGGCAGACCCTTCGGGGAAATTGCTTGCGCAGATGAAAGAACGACATCTTGAACGGTACCGTTTGAGAAATTTCTTCTATCCAAAACTCCGTTATATGTATAATTATCCGTTTCCATTATCATTTTTTTACCCAGCATACGCTCCGGAACCATTCACATTGAATGTTGAAGAACTTGCGACAATTTTCCACTTCCCAGGAATGGTCTCAGAAACACCTACATTCAAGCGTGTTGAATCCAAGACCGCAAAGCCGCCAGCTAATCTTCCTTCGTAAATTATGGACGGCATCTATCAAACCAAAAAAGAAGAGGTGTATTTTGATTTTGGAGAAACAAAAAATACTCGACCGTTTTTTAAAAAAAAGAGATTTTATGGTCTCATCATCATTTTGCTTGGCGGTATTGCCTTGTACTTTTTTTTCATACGAGCACCACGAGATTTCCCTGTAGATACCACGTTTACTGTTTCGGAAGGTGACAGCTTGCTACATTTGGGGCGTGAATTAAAAAGTGCTTCGCTTATTCAATCACCGGCGATGTTTGAGTCATTGGTGGTACTCATGGGTGGTGAGAAGCGAATCGCTCCCGGAGAATATTTTATTGAATCGCCAATGTCTGTGTTTGGAATTGCAGAGACGTTTACAAAACGCAATCATAATATTGCGCAGATAAAAATAACTATTCCAGAAGGTTCATCGCGAGAAGACATTGCCTCAATCATCTCTGGTAAGATCCCGATGTTTAATCAAAAAGTATTTCTTGATGATACAAAAAATGATGAAGGATATCTTTTCCCCGATACATATTTTTTCTTTCCAAAAACCAAAATTGAATCAATTGTCACTATTATGAAAAATACATTCAATGCAAAAATTGTTCCGCTCACCGATGATATAAAATCTTCCGGACATACACTTTCTGAAATAATCATAATGGCATCAATTTTAGAAAAGGAAGCAAATACAGATCAAGATCGTGCGATTGTTTCAGGTATCTTATGGAAGCGAATCACGCAGGGGATGCCACTACAAGTTGATGCGCCATTTTATTTCTTATATGGAAAACAAAGTAGTGAGCTTACCATAAAAGATTTACAGAAAGACTCACCGTACAATACCTATACGCGAAAGGGATTACCAATCGGACCTATCGGAAATCCGGGACTTGATGCAATACGAGATGCTATTCATCCACAAGCGAGCGAGTATCTCTTTTACTTAAGCGATAAAACAGGTGTAATTCATTTTGCTAAAACATTTGAAGAACATAAAAAGAATAAGCTAAAGTATCTCTAATTTTTCTAATTACTATAAACATGACTCAAATAAAAAAACATCAGCTTGCGTTTATCGATACGGAGACAACAGGCTTAAATACGGAGATGCATGAACTTATTGAAATCGGTGTTGTCCTCGTCTCACAAGAATGGCAGGGAACTACACCGGTATTTAAAGTTGTGGAAGAATTCGAAGTGAAAATTATTCCAGAACATATTGAGAATGCTGATCCAGTGGCACTCAAGGTTAATGGCTATGATCCGAAGGATTGGATAGGGGCGATACCACTTGCAGATGCAATGGAGCTTTTTGCCAAAAAAACAGAAGATGCCATCATGATAGCTCATAATGTGACATTCGATAGTGCATTTATAGATAAGGCGTTTCAAAAAACAGGAGTTATTAATAAAATGCATTACCATCGCCTTGATACGATATCAATGGCCTTTGCGAAGCTACACCTAGATGAGATCGTTGATAAGTACTCATTACGATTTTTGTGTGAATATTTTAAGATAGAGAATACTCGTGAACACAGCGCACTTCCAGATGCTCGAGCAACCTTTGAACTGTACAAAAAGGTCCTGGCGTTGTAAGCTCTTTTTGCATGCAGAAAAAGAAGCAATCTATCAAAATTAAGAAACCACTTGTATTTGTGGGGGTCTCTGGCGGAGTTGATTCGTCGGTGTCTCTTGCGTTACTTCAAAAACAAGGCTTTGACGTCGTTGGTGTTTTTATTCGTACGTGGACTCCTGATTTTATTGAATGCACCTGGAAAGATGAACGCAGAGATGCAATGCGTGTTTGTGCACACTTGGGCGTCCCATTTTTGGAATGTAATCTAGAGAAAGAATACAAAGAAGGAGTTGCAGACTATATGATTCGAGAATATCAGAATGGCCGTACACCCAACCCTGATGTCATGTGCAATAAAGAGGTTAAATTTGGCGCATTTTTGAAATGGGCGCTCGAGAAAGGAGCCGTATATATTGCCACTGGTCACTACGCGCAAGTTGATAATCACGATGGGCGGTATGTACTTAAAATTGGAACGGATGCGTCAAAAGACCAAGCATACTTCTTATGGATGCTCACTCAGAAAGAATTACAGCACGTGTTATTTCCTGTGGGACATTTAGAAAAGAAACAGGTACGTGTTCTTGCAAAGAAATTTAAACTTCCGGTTGCTGAAAAGAAAGATAGCCAAGGGGTCTGCTTTTTGGGAATGCTCGATATGAAAGATTTTCTTGCACATTATATAGATACCAAACAGGGTGATGTATTGGACACTGATGGTGCGGTTATTGGATATCATGATGGTGCGGTTCTGTATACGTTGGGTGAGCGGCATGGATTTACTATTACCAAAAAGGGAACTCATGATGAAAGATATTATGTTGTTGCAAAAGATATAGAAAAAAATACTATCACCGTTGCACATAAAATACAGAAAGAAACTGTAACGGGAAAAGAGGGGCGAGAAATCGATGTACAGGATTGTAATTGGATTTCAAATATTCCCAAAAAAGATATTGCATACACGGCGCAGATTAGATATCACGGTGAAATGATTCCGTGTCGACTACTAAACATTGATATCACAAAAAATACTGCACAAGTTTCATTTTCTAAAAAAACAATCGTCGCTAAAGGACAATCAATCGTGTTATATTCAAAAAATGAGTGCTTGGGTGGTGGTGTTGTGGCTTAGATATCAACAGTATAACTTTCAAATTGTATTGTGTGATGTACAATAGAATATATGGAAAACTTACTTACTCCTGAAGTTGTTGCGCTTATTACTCGTTTATCTATTGCAATGTTGCTGGGAATGATTATTGGCGTCGAGCGAATCGTCGCACACAAGACTGCCGGTATGCGTACCTACGCACTTGTTTCAATGGGCGCAGCCCTTTTTGTTCTTGTTTCGGAAAATATTGCACTTCTGTATCAAGGTGGTTCTAGTTTTAATCTCGCAGCAATTCCTGCCGCTATAGTTTCTGGAATCGGATTTTTAGGAGCTGGTATGATTATTTTCAAAGAAACACGGCTTATTGGACTAACTACAGCAACCGGTATTTGGGTTTCAGCTGGTATTGGCATGGCTGCAGGTTTTGGTTTATTCTCGCTCGCCATCATTGCCACACTACTCACACTTTTTATCTTTATTGTGCTCTGGTTTGTAGAGAAATGGATAAAAGAATTACCGATGGTGGAAAAAGATACGTATCCTGATGATGGAATCAATACTCGCTAATACTCTTACAATGCCCTAGAAATAGGGCATTTTTTCTGGTATAATTTGCTCCATGCATTCAGAAGAAATCCGAAAAAAATTCCTCGCCTTTTTTGAGAAACGAGGACATAAAGTTGTTCCATCGGCTTCACTCATACCTGAAAATGACCCATCGGTACTTTTCAATACTGCCGGGATGCAACCACTCGTACCGTATCTTTTAGGTCAAAAACACCCACTTGGTAATCGTATTGTAAATGTTCAGAAGTGTGTACGCACTGGCGATCTTGATGATATTGGCGACAATCGCCATTTTTCTTTTTTTGAAATGATGGGTAATTGGTCGCTCGGGGATTATTTCAAAGAAGAAGCAATCAAATGGAGCTATGAATTTCTCACTTCAAAAGAAGAAGGCTTAGGACTTGATCCTACACGCCTCTACATAACTGTATTTGCAGGTGATGAGAACGCTCCTGAAGACATCGAGTCGCGCGCACTCTGGCAGAGCGTTGGAGTTTCAAATGAACGGATCTATTCATTGGGAGCCGATGATAACTGGTGGAGTCCAGGTGATAATGGTCCATGTGGTCCATGCAGTGAGATGTTTTACGATGTTACTGGCACGGTCGGTGAACTTTCGAAAGAACAATTCGTTGAAGCGGTAAAAAAAGAAGATGTCATCGAAATCTGGAATGATGTGTTCATGGAATATGAGAAGAAAGATGGCAAAGTTGTCGGTAAACTCGCACAAAAAAATGTAGATACTGGTGCGGGTCTTGAACGTATGACCGCGGTGCTTCAGGGAAAGAAGACGGCATATGAAACAGATATATTTAAAGAGGCTTTAGAAAAAATAAAAAATGATCGCCCTAAAATATTAGGTTCGGAAGAGCAAATAATAAAAGCTGAAAGAATTGTTTTAGATCACTTTAGAACAGTTCTATTTTTAGCAGCAGATGGAGTTGTGCCTTCTAATAAAGGAGCTGGATATATAATGCGCAGGTTACTTAGAAGAGGAATTGTTTATTTTAGAAAAATTTCGTTTGTTTACCTTGAACATTATGCTCAGCTTCTGGATGTCTGTGTAGGTTTTTATGGAAACATTTATCCTGAGTTGAAAGCAGTAAAAGAAAATGGTTACAAAATAATTTTTGATGAAATAAATCAATTTCAAAATAGTCTTGAGAATGGTTTAAAAGAATTTGAAAAGTTAGAAAAAAGACGTTTTTGGGGAATTAATGGAGCCGAAGGCGAGAAAATGATGATTATTTTGGGACAAGATGCCTTTGATCTTTGGCAGACATATGGATTTCCAATTGAACTTACAATAGAATTAGCAACCGAAAGAAATATGAAGGTTGATGTGCCTACTTTTGATTTTTTAATGAAACAACACCAGGAGAAATCTCGCACTGCATCTTCGGGGATGTTTAAAGGTGGCCTTGCAAATACGAATGAAAAAACAGTTCGTCTTCACACTGCCCATCACTTACTTCTTGCGGCACTTCAGGAAAAATTCGGTAAACAAGTGAAGCAGCGTGGATCAAATATTACTGAAGAGCGCCTGCGTATGGATTTCGTGTTTGATCGTAAAATTACCGATGAAGAAAAGAAAGAACTCGAAGCACAAGTAAATACTTGGATTAATGAAGCACACCCTGTCGTTCGTAGAGAAATGCCACTTGCTGAAGCGGAAAAACTAGGAGCCGAAATGGAATTCGGCGCAAAATACCCGGATATGGTTTCCGTGTACATGATTGGAAAATCTGATGACAAAATACTTTCAAAAGAATTTTGTGGTGGTCCGCATGTGACAAATACGAAAGAACTCGGACACTTTAAAATACAGAAAGAAGAGGCCTCCTCTCAAGGAGTACGAAGAATCAAAGCTGTGCTCGAATAATTTTGCGTATCAAAAAATAAATACTGTGTACAAAAATACAGAAGTAGTGTTGCTTCTGTATTTTTGTAGTATAATTTCCTATATGTCGTTTTTTGGAAAGAAGCCGACTCCGAAAAAAATAGTAGCCGTGTTGGATATTGGTAGCGCCTCTGTAGGTGGAGCGCTCGTTTCAATTCCCGAACAAAACTCTCATGAAAAACCGGAGATACTTTTTGCGACTCGACAACCACTCTACTATCAAAACGAACTCAACTTTGAGACATTTCTTGCAGCAATGCTCCAGTCTCTTGATACCGTACTCGGCAAACTTCGTGAATCAGGTGAAGGTATTCCTTCTCGGGTACATACGATACTTGCTGCACCATGGTACGCATCGCAAACGCGAATCGTTAAATACGCAAAGAATGTTGATTTTGTTTTTTCTGACAAACTGTGGAGTGAGTTAGTTGAAAAAGAAAGTCGAGCCTTTGAAGAAGTGTTTCTCAAGCAATATAGTGAAATGGGTGACAAGGCCCGGATTATTGAAGGGAAGAATATCAATATCCTCTTGAATGGGTATCCATCAAAAGACCCGATTGGCAAAAAGACTCGCGAAGTGGAGCTTTCTCTGTATTTGAGTATTAGCTCGGAAGAGGTGACTACCAATATCGAAGAGCGAATCAATACAGTCTTCAAATCACCAATCACATTCTCATCATTCCTATTCAATCTCTTTGCTGTCGCGCGAGACATCTTTCCGAATGAATCCAATTTTATCGTGGCGGATATTGGAGGAGAAGTTACTGATGTTGGAGTTGCGAAAAATGATGTACTTCTCGATACTGCGTCATTTCCATATGGCACCAACATGTTGGCACGCACGTTATCTTCAAAATTAGATCTCTCAAAACACGAAACATCTGCGTATTTGCATCTATATATGGAAGGAAAACTTGAAAAGAGAATGCACGCACGCGTTGATCGTGTATTGGAGAAAGTTCGCAAAGAATGGCTCATGCAATTTGCAAAAACACTCGATGCAATGTCTAAAGATCTCTCGCTACCGTCAACTATTTTTCTCACCACAGATGAAGAAATATTGCAGTGGTTTGGTGATACCGCGCTTCGTGAAGAATTTGCACAATATACACATACCAATCGTCCATTTTCTGTTATACTAGTGAACAAGAGGGTTCTCGCCCCGTATCTACTTGTAGATGGAGGCGTGCGCCGAGATCTCTTTCTTATGTTAGAAACTTTATTTATTAATAAACACCATAGATAATTATGCCCAAAAATCTTTTGCAGGATATAAAACCTATGTCCAAAAGAAGTAGTGCGACAACGAGGAAGACTCGTGTGAAGGAAAAGGAACCTGAGGTTCTTCATACTGAAGATTCAATGCAATATTCACAACCTTCTACTCAAAACACTATAAACATAGAAAGAGAATCTTCTCCTGTTGAAAAAAATGAAGTGATGGATATCCGCAACGACCGCAATACCAGTGGAAGTTTTGCTGATGAGATTAGTACTGCGCGAACTTCACGAAAAGGTATTTGGGTTATTGCGATTGTTGCAATTGTCGCACTCTTTTTTGCTATTTCATTTCTATTTTCTGGTGCATCTATCGTCCTTTCTGCCACTACTAAAGATGTCTCTCTCGATAACACAACCGTCACTTCCTCAAAAGATGCAGGTGATGGCGCTCTATCATTCGATATTATGTCTATTTCAGATACCGCAAGTACGACGGTGCCAGCATCAGGAAGCACTACCTCAGGTACAGTGGCTACTGGTCGTGTAATCCTCTACAACGCGTTCAGTAAAGATGCACGTACCCTTATCATCAATACTCGTCTTGAAGCAAACAATGGCAAGATTTACAAAACAGATGCCCAAGTAGTTATTCCTGGCATGAAAGGTACCACTCCAGGCTCTGTTGAGGTGGGCGTACACGCAAGTGCACAGGGTGAAGAGTATAATTCTCCGCTTACAGACTTTAAAATCGTGGCCTTTAAAGGTACAACGAAGGAATCAAAAGTGTATGCTCGTTCAAAGACCGAAATTACTGGTGGGGCAAGTGGTAACGTGCATACCATAACCGCTGACGAAGCAAGTAAGGCCCAAGAGGCGCTTTTGGGTACACTCAAAGACAAGCTCACCAAAGAGGCGGCGGTACAAATTCCAAAAGGATTCATTTCATATCCTGATGCTGTATTTATTGCTACAGAAAATACCACCCCAAATCTCTCTTCTACAGATGTATCAGTGCCAGTCACAATCAAAGCTACTTTGACCGCACTTATGTGGAACAAAGATGCACTTTCAAAGAAAATTGCACAGGATAATTTAAGTGATTACAATGGTGCTCCAGTAACTATTCCAAACCTCGACACACTTACTCTCGCACTCAAAGATAAGGCAAACATCAAGCCAGCCGACGCGAAAGACATTTCGTTTACGCTCTCAGGCAAGGCACACATCGTCTGGACAATAGATACCGATAAATTGTTGGGTGATCTTGTGGGTAAGAATAAGAGTGTATTTAAAACTGTCCTTGCATCGTATCCTGCTGTTTCTGAAGGTGAAGTCTTCATCAAACCATTCTGGAAGAGTTCATTCCCATCAGATAAGACTAAAATTAAGATAGAAATAAAGACCCCTGATACCAAATAATTGATTTACCCCGTCTTTCCTGGTATTATAGTAACTGCAAATAATGAGTGAACAAAAAAAAGAAAACACAGCAATAGGCACGATCAACGAAGCGTTACCGAATACTACTTTCAAAGTAGAACTTCGTGACGGAAGGGAAGTCCATGCGTATTTATCAGGAAAGATGCGTATGAATCGTATCAAGGTGCTCGTTGGAGATACGGTTGAGGTTGTGCTCGATGATTACGGCTCAAAAGGCCGAATTGTGAAGAGAATGTAGTCGAAAAAGGTGCCCAAAATACCTCTATGAATCGATATATAGGGGGTGTTATTTATCAGGGCTTGCATTATATTTTAAAATAAGGTATCATACCCAAACGTCATTTGTATTTTTAATTAGGGGAATTTATTCCCTTAATTTTATTAAGGCGGAACAAATTATGAAAGTACGCGCAAGAGTAAAAGCTATGTGTGAAAACTGCAAGATAGTGCGCCGCAAAGGCCATCTATATGTTATTTGTTCTAACCCAAAGCATAAACAGAAACAATAAAAATGAGAATCCTAGGTATCACCATTCCAAATGAAAAAAGACTCGAAATCGGCCTTACCGCACTTTACGGTATAGGTATTTCTCGCGCTCGTAAGATATTGAAAGAAGCTGGCATTTCAGTGGCGACACAGGCAAAAGACCTTTCAGTAGATGACGAAAACAATATCCGAAAGATCGTAGAGAGTTATAAGATTGAAGGTAACTTGAAGCGTGAAGTCTCAGCAAACGTTAAGCGTTTGAAGGACATCAAGGCATACCGTGGAGTACGTCACCTTCGAAAGCTTCCAGTTCGCGGTCAGCGCACTAAGACAAACTCACGTACAGTTCGAGGTAACGTTCGAAAGACGATGGGATCAGGACGCCGAAAGGAATCAAAGACATAATCTAACTAATCAATATCACTATGGGAAAGCTTAAAATTGCTACAAAAGAAGAAGAGACTGCAAAACAACCTGAAGGACAGGCTGCTCCTGTTGCTACTGCAAAGTTGCCTAAGAAGAAGATAGTCTCAGGTACTCTTCACATTGAAGCAACATTCAACAACACGAAAGTGATCGTTTCAGATAAGAATGGTAATACACTCTTCTGGTCATCAGCAGGAAGCCTCGGTTTCCGCGGTGCAAAGAAAGGTACACCGTTTGCTGCAGCGAAAGTTGGAGAAGTATTGGCTGATAAAGCAGCTGCATTGGGTATCAAAGATATCAACGTCATCATTAAAGGAGTAGGATCAGGACGTGAACCAGCAGCTCGTGCATTTTCTGCAAAAGGTTTTGAAATTACTGGAATCCAAGACATCACCCCAATCCCACACAATGGTCCAAAGCGAAAGAAGCCACGACGCGTATAAGTTTATCTACTATTAGAAATTAGAATTTCATCTTTTTTACATTATGCCAACAATGCCAAAATATAAGATTTGCCGAAGATTGGGTCCTGGAGTTTATGAAAAATGCCAGACCCAGAAGTTTGTCATGTCTCAAGCACGACACGCTGGTAAGAAGGGCGACAAACGTCCAAAGGCACTTTCTGATTATGGTACACAGTTCTTGGAAAAGCAGCGTATCCGATTTACCTACGGCGTTCGTGAAAAGCAATTCGGTAATTACATCAAGAAGGCATCTGAAAAGAAAGGTGGTCACTCAGCACAGGCATTGTTTGGAATGCTCGAGACTCGTCTCGACAACATCATCTACCGTCTCGGATTGGCAAACACTCGCAATCTCGCTCGTCAGATGGTTTCTCACGGCCACTTCCTCGTCAACGGTAAGAAGACAACAGTTCCGTCATATCACATCTCCGAAGGAGACGTTATCACTGTTCGTGAAGGCAGTCGAAAATCTGTATTGTTCCAGGGTCTCGATAAGAAACTCAAGAACTACAGCGTTCCGGCATGGCTTAACTTTAATATAGAAAAAATGGAGGCCAAGGTCACTGGTACTCCGGAAAACACTGAAGGATTTTTGAACTTTAGCTCAGTTCTTGAATTCTACAGCCGTTAATTTTAATAGTAGTAGGGCGTCGTGCGCGATCGTTTTAATTTTTATAAAAACATATGATTGAATACAACATCATGTTACCATCGAAGCCTCGCATCGTTACTGAAGACGGTAACAAAGGGGTTTACGAAATAGATAATTTGAATCCAGGGTATGGACATACTCTTGGTAATTCTCTACGCCGCATCATCCTCTCCTCACTTCCGGGTGCAGCAATCACTTCGGTTAAGATTGAAGGCGCACAGCATGAGTTTTCAGTATTAGATGGCGTTAAGCAAGACGTTATCACAATTCTTCTCAATTTAAAGAAGGCTCGTTTTAAAATGCTCTCTGACGAACCTCAACAGCTTACACTCTCTGCAAAGGGAATTAAGTCTGTTACTGTAGGCGATGTAAAGCTTACTGGCCAGGTTGAAGTATTGAATCCAGAACTCCACATTGCAGACCTTACTGATAAGAATGCAAACCTTACCATCGAAATGACGATTGAAAAAGGTTTGGGATTTGTCCAGAAAGAAGTCCTTCAAAAGGCAAAGGTAGATATTGGTACTATCGCTGTTGATGCAATCTTCACTCCGATTCGCCGCGTATCATACGAAGTTGAGAACATGCGCGTTGGTGATAAGACCAACCACAACCGTCTTCGCATTTCTATTGAAACTGATGGCACTATCACTCCTCGTGAAGCGCTTGAAAATTCAATTGTCATCATGATCGAACAATTGAAGGCTATCGTTGATTTCAAAGATATGGATGAAACTGTTTCTGCAGAAGTCGCAGAAGATGCAACTGAAACAGAAGAAGTAAAGAAAGATGAATTGACTGACGTGTTGAAGACACGTATTGATACTTTGAATTTCTCAGCTCGAACCTTGAACGCTTTGACTGGTGCAAATATCCGCACGGTTGGTGGTGTTGCTCGAAAGAAGAAGGAAGACCTTCTCGAAATCGAGGGAATCGGCGAGAAAGGAATTCAGGAAATAAAACGAGTATTATCAAATTACGGAATCACCCTTAAGTAATAGGGAATAGTTTATGCGTCACCATAATACAAAAAGAAAATTTGGCCGAAAGAAGAATGTACGTAACGCACTTTTGAAGTCGCTTGCGCTCAACTTGATCATTCATGAAAGAATTGAGACTACCGATGCAAAAGCTCGCGAACTCCGCCCATTCATTGAGAAGTTGGTGACGAATGCAAAGAACAGTAACACCGTCGCTTCAAAGCGTTTGGTTGCTGCACGATTGCTCAATCAAAAAGACGAAGTCAAAAAGCTTTTTACTGAAATTGCACCAAAGTATTCTGATCGAAAAGGTGGCTATACGCGTATTATCAAGATGCCAGTACGAAAGAGTGATTCGAGTAAGATGGCATTGATCGAATTTGTATAATTTAGAATTTAGGATATAGTAGGAAAACTATGAAAGACGAACACATAATTGATGCAACAGATAAGTCATTGGGACGAGTAGCAAGCCAAGCTGCGCATCTTTTGAATGGCAAGCACCGCACTGATTTCGCTCGAAATACTGTTGCTCCATCAAAGGTAAGTATCATCAACGCTTCAAAGGCAAAGATGGACGCTAAAAAGCGTTTGAATACTACCCATGCAAAATACACTGGCTATCCAGGTGGTCTTTCAACTCCTTCAAACGACATCATTATTTCAAAAAAAGGATATTCTGAACTCTTCCGTTTGGCAGTATCTGGAATGCTTCCAAAGAACAAGCTTCGCGCTAAGATGATGAAGAATTTAAAGATAAGCGAATAATAATTTATGGAAACTAAGAAAAAATCACTACAAGATATGAAATACGTAGAAGCAATCGGCCGCCGCAAGACTTCAACAGCTCGCGTACGTCTCATCCCATCTGCAAAAGAATCATTTGAAATAAATGGTAAAGATGCGAAAGTATATTTCCCAACAGAAGAATTGACCCAGATCATTCACGATGCATTTGCAAAGACGAAACTCCAAGGTAAATTTGATGTCACGGTAAAGATTTCAGGTGGAGGATCTCACTCTCAAGCTGAAGCAGTCCGTCATGGTATCGCTCGCGCACTCGTCATCATTGATGAAGAACACCGCACAGTTGTAAAATCTGCTGGATTTCTCAAGCGTGATCCTCGTGCAAAAGAACGCCGAAAGTTCGGTCTCAAGAAAGCTCGTAAGGCTCCACAATGGTCAAAACGTTAGTCTCAAAAAAACAAAAGCTCCCGCAAGGGAGTTTTTGTTTGTCAGATAGAGGATTATAAGTATAATAAAAAATACTATGGCAGATGAAGAAAACAAAATTGATATTGCATTGAATGAGACACCTGAAGAGGATGATGTCGTCCAATTTGAATACAATGCAGATGGGGAAGAGGATTTGAAAGCAACACTCAAGAAGCTTCGCAAGGATCTCAAAGAAGAGAAAGTAAAAGCGCAGGAATATCTGACGCTTCTTCAGCGTGAGCGCGCGGACTTTTTGAATTTCAAAAAAGATGTGGATGTGCGTCTTTCTCGTCGTGCTGATATTGCACGCGAGCAGTTCATTGAAGAACTCCTTCCGGTACTCGATGCCTATGATATGGCATTTTCAAACAAAGAAGCATGGGAAAAAGTAGATGAAAATTGGCGTCGTGGAGTGGAATATATTCACAGTCAGTTACTCAAAGTTCTCGCAGATTATGGCGTCTCAGAGATTGCTCCAAAAGAAGGGGAGATGCTCGATGCACTCGCTCATGAAGGCATGGAATCTGTTGATACGGATAATACATCAAAAGATCACACTATCGCAAAAGTAATTCAAAAAGGCTACAAAATGGCTGATCGCGTACTTCGTCCAGCTCGGGTGAAGGTCTACAAAGCTAATAGCTAGATATTGACAAATACTTATAATTATGCTATCATTGCGCCCAGTGATAGTTATTTGAAATACCTGATTTTAAGGTGTATTTGGAATGTTATCGTAAAAACTGCATGTCGGTTTGTGCGATAACATTCTAAATATATAAATTAAATTTAAATCTTAAAATCAACTATGGTAATAGTAACAAGAAAAGTAACGCTAAAAGAATTACTGTCTTTAAAGATACGTACATTCTTTTTTGTAATCGTATCAAACATTGGTAAGGGTCTTTCTGCCGCAAAGAAACTGGAAGATTGGAATCAAAAAGCTATGTTTGAGTTTGACTCAAAAATGCTCGAAGAATTCATTTACACTCCAGACGGTACGAAAGGGTACTTCATGCCTGGTGAAGGTCGTATTCAAATCAACAACCAAGTATATGCGGTTGTAGGTGTTGAATTTCGTCCTTCACATGAAGATGATACCGATCATTCCCATTGGGTGTATCTACGAGTTAAATATCGTGGAACTACCGGTGATGGAAAAGATTTGCAACATCTTGGAGCAGAAAAACAGGGAGATATTTTTTATATCCCTATCCTGCCAACCGATGTTGATATCATGGTCGAACATAATCGACCTGAAGAATAAATTACAAAAAGTAGCAATTCATTGATAGGCAGCTGGAGTAATCCCGCTGCCTGTTTTTATTTTCCAAACAATTTCAAAAATGATTTTTCGGTGGCTTCGTCGAGTGTATCGGTGACGATGATCATGAGTTCGGTTGAAAGACCGAGGTCTTTTTTTATATTTCCAAAAAAGTGTTCGAATGGATACGGAGAAATCCAGACCGAATTCTTGGCAGCTACAAAGCCCGCCTTTTTCAAGAGGTAGCGCAGTGCTTCGCGCTCGCTTTTTCGATCTTCAGGAAGATCAAGGAGAATCATGCGCCACTTGCCATCCCAATGCTTGGCTATTGGCATCTCTGTTGAAGAGAGTTCATTGCGATAGAGCTGTTGTCGGCCTTCTGGGGTGATACGCATGAATTCACCCTGGTCAGAGGGGATAAGCTCAGCCAATCCGCCTTCCACCATGTTTTTAATGGAGCGGGAAAGGGCATAGACGGCCTTTGAATCGGTCTCCTTTGACTTTGTCCCAGCCTTCAAATCCTCTACAGAAACGGCCTTTTTACGGCCTAAAAGCTTCAAAATACGCTTCTGGGGACTATTTTTAGGTGAATCACTTGACATGGACATAGTATATAAAATATAATGGTTTTGACAAGTTTTCTGCGGTCGCGGAATTCTTGTTTAAATTACTATTATAATTTAAACTTTATGGAAATAGTAAATTTTTGCATAGGAATTACTGCTATCGTAGTTGCTATACATTTTGGGAAAAAACAAACTAAACTTGCTCTTGAACAAATTAAAATCACTGAAGAACAAAATAAAATTAATAAGGCGGTGAAAGATATTGAAATAAAAATAGAGCAAAGTAACCAAATAAAGAAAGTTGGGATTATGGATATGAATATGGGTCCGCATTCAAAAATTGAGAATGCAACAATTACAAATTTTGAAAAATAAAATAATTTATAAAAAATGAATCATATTAAAAACAATAATCTTATTGGTATAGCTGTAATAATAGTCGCACTCACTGTTGGTTATTATTTTGGAGTTTTTCTTCCTAAAGAGAAAATTGCTCAAAGTTTAGCAATTAACCAATCTAAATGTCTGCAATTAGAAAAGGACGTTGTAGGTGGTTGGAAAAAAGATAGTCCTGAGGATTTTATTTCTGGTTCGAATCATTACAATACTAAATTAAACAAGTGTATTGTAGAGGTTTTTAGTAGAGGAACTAGTTCAACTTTAGTATCAATTCTTGACGCAGTAGAAGATGCAAATTTAGCAAGTTGTATTACTACTGATAATGATCTTAAAAATAAACAACCCCCGTATTGCTATACAGGTGATAATAATGATATTACAAAAAGTCAGTTTGATAAACTTGAAAAACAGTATTTATCACAATAAAAATTATTAATTTAATAAGCCGTCTACGCTAGTAAGCTACGGCGAGCCAAAGAAAAACATATGTCAAAAATAATCGGTATAGATTTAGGTACAACAAATTCGGCAGTCGCAATCATTGAAGGCGGTCAGCCGAAAATTATAGAAAATAGTGAAGGTATGCGTACAACGCCATCTATTGTGGCTCTTTCCAAAACTGGTGAGCGTCTTGTGGGTGTCGTTGCAAAGCGTCAAAGCATTACGAATCCGAAGAATACGATCTATCAGATCAAGCGATTCATTGGGCATAATTTCGACGAAGCGGATGTGCAGAAAGATATTAAGTCAGTGCCATTCGATGTGCGAAAGTCTGCAAACGGCGGAATCGAAGTGAAATTCGGTGAAGAGTGGAAGCGTCCAGAAGAAATGTCCGCGATGATTCTTCAGAAGATTAAGCAAGATGTGGAAGCACGTTTGGGTGAGACCATTACGGAAGCAGTCATTACTGTGCCTGCATACTTCAACGACTCACAACGCCAAGCAACAAAGGACGCAGGTAAGATTGCAGGGCTCAATGTCATGCGTATCATCAATGAGCCGACCGCTGCCGCGCTCGCATACGGATTCAACAAAAACAAAAATGAAAAGATTGCCGTCTTCGACTTCGGTGGAGGAACATTCGATGTGTCTATTCTTGAAGTCGGTGATGATGTCATCGAAGTGAAGTCTACTGATGGTGACTCTCACTTGGGCGGTAAAGATATTGACCAGAAGATCATGAATTGGATTGCCGAAGGATTTCAGAAAGAAAATGGTATTGATCTTAGAAAAGATGCGCTTGCTCGTC
>JAHFNN010000077.1 GCA_023267315.1 Candidatus Nomurabacteria bacterium
ACAATCCAATAATCAAATCCACCGTGATTTCCTGAAACATCCTTATCGTTAGAATTGGTCGTTCCAGCAAAGATATATCCACTATCACTTGTTGAAATTACTGCATTAGCAACATCGTCGCCACTTCCACCAAGACATCTTATTATCAGTGGGTGTAACGCATAGGTCTGTTTTAAGAATAAAACATCTTTAGTTTGAATCCCGTGATTTTTGGGAATATCAAAACTACTGTCTGATGTTGTCCATCCCACTGACGTAAAGCTGTCATCTGTGTTTTGAATTACACACTTCAATGTCTCATTACGTATTCCACCACGAGTAACGATCCAATCTTGCGACCCATCTAAGCTGATTTCATTTGTGGCACAATCATACCCACCTTCATTAACCCAGATATCTCCGTTGTAAGGAGGGGAGTTGGTTGTACCAACGCCTTCAAACCCCACAAAATTATATGGACCATTATTGATCCAAATAACTGAATAGAGTGTGTCTTCACCTCCACCTCCGACATTGAAATGCCAGAGTAGGTTGCCCGCACTATCTGTGCGAACATAGTAAAATTCAGATTGACCGTGGTATTTCTTGGAGGAAGTGATTCCACCAAGGATGTATCCACCATCTGGATTTTGTTTCATGGAGAAGCACATTGAGCTATCCCCGTATGAATGAGCCCATATAATATATGGTGCTTGGGCAGTCGTAGTGCCAATATAAGCAATAACTGCAATCAGAATTACTATTAATTTTTTCATTTGCAAACAGGTTTAGTTAGTTTATTCTTTAGTATAATACTATATTATTATAGATATGTCAATACTAATTGAGGTATTGTTCCGCGATATAATTCATCAATGAATCCCGTTAGAAATTACGGGCAGTATCAGATTTAATTTTTTTATAAAAGTTGATTATTAATTTGTAATTCAGGATTCGGATTTTACTATCTGCATCCTATTTCTAACGGGATGAATAAAATTTTAGTTATTGGTGCATGTGGGCAGATCGGAGTAGAACTTACACTGGCACTTCGTAAAAAAAATGGTAATGACGTGGTCATTGCTGCAGATATAAAAAATGAACACCCACTACTTCAAGGCACTGGCCCATATGTAACACTTGATGCGACCGATGCAGATGCGACGCGAGTGTTAGTTAAAAAAGAAGGTATCACTGAAATATATTTACTCGCAGCACTTCTTTCGGCAACAGGTGAAAAAAATCCCAAACTCGCATGGGAACTCAATATGAGCAGCTTACGTCAGATTTTAGATTTGGCGGTGGAAGAAAAAAATATAAAAATTTTTTGGCCGAGCTCGATTGCAGTATTTGGTCCAACAACACCCAAGGATGGCACACCCCAAAAAACAATCATAGAGCCTTCGACAATGTACGGTATTACAAAATACGCTGGAGAATTATTGTGTCAGTATTATCATCAGCGTTTTGGTGTAGATGTGCGTAGTGTACGATATCCTGGACTCATTAGTTGGAAATCATTGCCCGGTGGAGGAACTACAGATTATGCCGTAGAAATATTTCATGAAGCATTAAAAAATAAAACATACTCCTGTTTTTTATCTGAAAATACCTATCTGCCAATGATGTACATGGATGATGCTATTCGTGCAACAATTGAAATAATGTATGCGCCAGCTGAAAAAATACGATCACGAATGGCGTACAATATCTCTGCCATGAGTTTTTCACCAAAAGAAATTACAGAAGTTATTAAAAAGCAAATACCAGATTTCACTATTTCGTATCAACCTGATCATCGTCAGCAAATTGCTGATGGATGGCCAAAATCAATCGATGATACTGCGGCACGTACTGAGTGGGGATGGAAGCCAGAATATGATCTAGAAAAAATGACAATAGAAATGCTTAAGAATTTGAAGTAAAAATTTTTCTTAAAACAAAAAACCCCGATTTATAGTCGGGAGTTTTTGTTGATAGGAATATTTACAATTATGCGGCTATTTATTGGGAATTCTCTACTCCATGTCCATGACCAATATTGCCGTCAAAAATATTTTTTGCGATTACGGTTGTGCCGCTGACTGTTCCACGAATCATGAGTGTATCACCATTTTGTATATCAGTGAGCGATATTGTAGTCGTTGGTGATCCTTTCAATATCTTCGCCTTACTTGCATCTACCGTGTATGTCGTACTATTTTTACCAAGAAGCGTAATCGTTGTACCACTTACTCCTTGGACTGTTCCCATAACACCGGGAGCAAATCCATGTTTATGTTTTCCAAGCATGAGTTTGCCATCAAAGATTGTTGTTGCAGTAATCGTAGTACCATCCACAGTGCCCTGGACCATTACAGTGTCGCCAATCTTAACGTCAGTAATCGCTAAAATTGTGTTTCGATTTTTTAAGATTTTTGCATTATCTGCGAGGACGGTATAGGATGTTCCGTTTTTACCTAATACGGTGATGGTAGTACCATCGATCGCTGAAACAGTACCCGTGACTCCTGGGGCGTGTTGTAAGTAATTTTTGATATTTGCCTGGCTTGCTTTCCAGGATGTTGTTGGATTTTTTGTATGAGCAGACGCTGTCTGTATGAATCCTACTGACGAGGCAGTGAAGATGACGGCGGCTAACGCGATAATTGCTGCTTTATTTTTCATAATATAGTTCTATATAAGCACTTAATATTAATAATATTCGACTACCTAGGGATACGCTCAAATAGCATGAAGCGGTGCATTGAAAACTCTGGGAGTTCGTGGCTTAAATTGGTATACCCCGTGAGATAATACACTCAAGTCACTGATAAAAATTCCTTTGAATTATGTACCTCACGGGGTATAGTTACTAAAGGATTTTTTATGAAACAATCTGCATTTGAGCCATACAGAAGAGCATTTAAAGCAATCGGTCCGATTATTTTTCGGAATGTTTTTTTGCTTATTAATGCCATCATTTTTACTGTCTCCATTTTACTCATTGTATTTGGAGAGACTTCTGCTGGAATATTTTTAGGTGCAATTACGGTTTTTAATATTGTTTTAGGGGTAGCGCAAGATTTCCGTTCACGAGTGGCGCTTGAAAAATTACAACTTTTGACTGCACCACGGTTTACACTTGTTCATAGTGATGGAAGTGAGGAGACAGTGCTGATCGAAGAAATACAAAAAGGTGATCAGGTAAAACTAAAAATTGGGGATCAGATTCCGTGCGATGGCACTCTTATTGATGCAAATAATTTAGAAGTGAGTGAGGCACTTTTAACTGGAGAGTCTGATTCATTTCCAAAAAATAAAGGTGAGTCGGTATTGGCTGGGGCGATTGTCACCTCTGGGTCAGGGCTTGTCCAGGTAGAAACTATTTTTAGCGGAAGTAGGATTTCTCGCATGACGGATGAAATAAAGAAATACACAATCAATCCAAGTCCGATTCAGCGCTCAATCAATATTTTAATAACATATTCTGGGTATGCACTTATTCTTGTGATTATTTTTGTCATTGTTCGTGGAATCATGACAGGTATGCCTGCAGTTTCTATTGTAAATACCGTGGGGGCGCTTGCGAGTACGATTGTTCCACAGGGAATGGTGGTGATGACCACACTTTTATTCGCATTTGGAGCGGCAAGCTACTCACGGCAGAAAGTACTCTTCCAAGAAATTAATGCGACCGAGAAATTGGGTCGCATTAAAAATGTATGTATGGATAAGACGGGCACACTTACTGATAATATGTTGGTAGTTGAAAAAACACTTATTCCTCCGGGTATTGAAAAAACAGATGTTGAAAAAATGGCTCGAGCGTACATCGTGGGATCAGGAGATTCATCGCAGACGATACGAACACTTGATGCATTTCTTGGTACAAAAAAAGGTGATGTAGAAATAGTTGATGCGTTACCATTTTCTTCGTGGCGTCAGTATGGGGCGGTACGAGTGAAAAAGAGCGACGATACTGAAAAAATTATTTTTGTTGGACCGGCAGATATTTTCCTCAATAATGTTTCAGATGAGAAAGAGAAAACATGGCTTCGTGATTTGGTAAAAATATATACTGAAAATGGTAAGCGCATGCTCTGTGTCGCGGAAAGCAAAAGTAAAAAAGGGGATATACCAAGAGAGCTTACGGGGGTATCACTTTCGATTCTCTCAGTATTTGTATTTAAAAGTGGTCTTCGAGAGGGGAT
>JAHFNN010000078.1 GCA_023267315.1 Candidatus Nomurabacteria bacterium
CGCACTAATATTCTTTTAGGAGAAGAAATTACAAATATGTGATTGCGAGAGAAAGGAAAATAAAATTTTTGACGATAATCTGCGTTGATTTTAGTGCCTTCTATCATGATACTGTAAGTCGCCAATAATATCGGTCAATCTAAAGTTCATATATTCTGGTGTAGGATTACGAAATTAGTATTGCGGTATCGTAATTACCCTCCTACTTAGTGGTAAATTACAGTTCCTGGGAATATTTTTAGAGCTTACTATCTTCTGTCAAGAAAAAATTTGAAAAATTACATAAAACTAGTCGTATTCTCTTTGTTGAATGGCAGGATGATAAGGTTACTGAAAAAGTAGAGAAAGATTATATATTTCTTCTAGGAAAACTAGGAGAAAGCACACAATTTCATACAATAATTCAAAAAAATACACGGAAATACAGAAAATAGTATTCCTTCGTATTGTTATATGATAGGAGGTACAAACTAAAAAAAGGCCACCCCTTCAATGAAAGGCAGAAAAAACTATCCTCATTAAGACAAAATGCAGAATTACAAGGACAATATTAATAAAGATGCCCTATTACGGGCGAACATCACCAGTTGACTGTCCAATTGCAGTCTTGGGGCGAACATCACCAGTTGACTGTCCAATTGCAGTCTTGGGGCGAACATCACCGGTTGACTGTCCAATTGCAGTCTTGGGGCGAACATCACCGGTTGACTGTCCAATTGCAGTCTTGTTTGTGGTAAAAGCAATTGTAGAAATCATGAAATTAGCCATAATTACTACAACTATCGCAATGGTTAGCGAAAAAACGCGCTTTGCAGATTGCCTATTCTTAAATGACATAGATGACTCCTTAGTATGACTTTTTTGTAAAGGACTATTGAGGGTAGAATTCACCACTAATTTACCGAATACGGTCAAACCGTGCAAAGAATTTTATGAAAATACGCCAAAAATTTTCACTAAAGTTATGTCGTGTTCAATATCACCTTTTTACGTATATAAAAAAAAAATTACGAAAAGACTTGACAAATCTGCGTGTATTGCCTATATTGAGTGTGTCAGGTCTATCGACTCTCATTGTAAGCTTAATTTATGAAGCTATTTACAAAAATACTTATGGGTTGGGTTTTAATCGAAGTAATCTATTTCGGTTGTGCTTTCTTTTTTCCTCTACGTATGCCTCCCGTTTCTGGTCTTTTGAACCGTGCGATTCAAGCACTACTTTTAGTTTTTTCCATCTGGATATGGAAAAAAGATCCCAATAAAAGCAACAAATTTATTTTTCTGAACTTTTCACTTCTGTTTCTTAGTTACAGTTGGTTCTGTGTCCAAGATTTTGTCGGGGTTACAATCTTTCATGACTGGAAATATTCTGCTCATGTTTCTTTTGTATATGGAGTAGTTTTGTGTAGCATGTTTTCATCTCTGACAATAGTGCACATAGTAATTGATTCAATGTTCAGGCATTTACGTACGATTCAAAAGTACGCCATTTCTATTGGCGTGACCATTTTTTTTATTTGCCTTTACTATCATCCGTTCCTTCGTGATCCTCTCTATCTCTATTCAACAGAGGATATTAAACAATGGAAAACACTTTCAGCACAAGCATCACCTCAGCATCATTTATCGAGCGCTGTCGATCTAGCTGGAAAGGTTCGACTTCAATCTTGGCGAGATGGACATCCGGTAGGAGACTTGTATCCTGATGAAAATTTAAAACGCATAGAGTACTTGCTTCCTTACCTTGAAGGCGATAACTGGCGTGCCCTACTGCAGAAGCCCCTTTATGTCATGAACATTTACATGAACATAATGTTCATCGTTTTTATACTTCTCTTCTTTGGTTATCAATACAAAAAGGACCCCCCACAGGGCGCCTACATTGACAAGATTATGTTTTTGCTTCTTTTATTTTCTTCAATGGAAATTCTTCATTACTGGGGTTTCGTCAGGACGATTGAATATAATCTTTGGAGTGAATTAATTGATGTGGGTCAATATATTACAATTGCCATTGAAATACTTCTTGTTTTCTTCTTCGCTTTGCGACTAAAATTTATTACTTCAGTACAAGGGGAATTTTACGAAACGGAGCTTGTTGCCAATCCTCAGCAGGTAAGCCGATGGAGAGATTGGATCGATAACCTTATTCTATCCCATTTTTTCAATTACAAGAAATTTCACGGGCGACTATTCCAGGACCCACAGGGTAATTAACTTTACTGCGACATAGGAAATATGGTTGCTATTCAAAGGAGAATATGGAAAGAGAGAAGAAAGTGAAAACCACAGAGGAAAAGAAAGCAAACGGGTTGGAGTATCCAATCATCGGAAGAAGCCGCGCGTCTGAACAATTATTAAAACAAATTAGCCGCCTTGCTACTACCCGGAAAGACGTTATCATAGTTGGCGAGGCGGGTGTTGGCAAAGGTGCGGTTGCAAAAAATATATACTCTTTCGAGCGTATACCAGATGACAAATCACCATTTATGTCAATCAACCTCTCTGTCCTCGACGACAAAGAACTTGAAGCGGTTCTTTTCGGACATGACCGTGGAGCTGAAGGAATGCCATATACGACAAAGCGTGGACTCTTTGAAATTGCTAACGGCGGTACTGTTTTGATTGAAGAAATAGAGGAAGCGAGTTTTAGGAATCAAATGAAGATTCTTGCATTCATGAATGAACGAATGACTCGACGAATTGGCGGAGTACGCCCCGAACCAATTGATATCAGGCTAATTGTTACACTAAGAGAGGAGCCTAAGAACCTTGTTGAAAAACGGAAATTGCTGGAAGACCTTTATAACAAGCTCACAGATTTTGAGCGCGTTGAAATTCCGCCACTTCGTGAGCGCCCAGAGGATATTCCAATGCTCGTAAAACACTTTGCCGGCGGGCTCTGCAAAGAAATAGGGATTGCAGAGCTTGTTATAGACATCAATGCAATCGATGTTCTTGTTCGTCAAAGCTGGAGGGAAAATATCCGTGAATTGAAAGCCGTCGTCGATAAATCTGTGCTCTTCTCCAATGGTGGCAGATTTATGCTGCCGCCAGAGCTCCTTGATGAAAAGACAGAAGTCGTAAAAATGATTAATAACATTGCTACCGGACAAGATTTTGTTCTCGATAAATCTCTTGACGCCATCGAGAAGGGCATCATTGAACGCTCGCTCCAAAAGTTTGGGTTTAACCAATCGCGAGCAGCATTGTTCCTTGGAATGACAGAGCAAACATTGCGTTATAAGCTCAAACGCTTGAACATTGCGAGTTCTCGTACACGAGCGTAATAAATACACTGTGAAGTTTTTCTTCAAAGCCCTTACAAGTTCTGTGAGGGCTTTCTCATTCGGGATGCTCTAGAGCGTCCTTTCTTTCCATACTATTTTTCGACTCGCAAGAGCAATAAAAGGAACAATAAGTCCATAGAGTGTACAGTAGATTTCAAACGCAATGAAATATTTGAAATGTTTCATTGCGTTGAATTTATGAAGTGGTCTCCCTATAAATATTCCATCAACAACAAAGAGCCCAAGAACCGAAAGCATGACATTTAGCGGGTTTGCCCACACAAGTCCGGCAAGAACGAAGAATCGAAATATCCAAATGATCAGTGCATTGAGAATTCCCAGAGGGACCATATCCAGACCGCCAACACCCCACCGCTGCTTCTGCCGAAAAAGCTGACTCCAGCTTTGACATGCATGGCTTTCAACAACTGTACGTGCATTCATTGGAAACCGAATCTTAAACGCTGACTTTGCTGAGATCGCCTGCACGAGAGCGTGATCTTCTGTTACACTGAAGGGAATTCCCCTGTATCCACCCGTTGCATCATATGCTGATCTGCGCACAGAAAAATTATTTCCTATTACTGTTAACGGAGTTTTCCATCCGGCAGCTGCCGATGCAATACTAAAGAGGTAGAGCCAATCTAATGTTTGCATTCCCTCAAAAATACGACTCGCTTTCAACAGTGTATACCCACCCACGATACCGACATTTTTATCAAAAAATTGTACAGTCTCATTTACCCAGTATGGGCTAACGACACAATCAGCATCAGTGAACATCAGGATTTCTCCTGTAGATGCTTCAATACCCTGTGTTATCGCATTCGTCTTGCCAAGAAGATTTCCCTTTCCCTGGATGGCATTGATAATGATAAT
>JAHFNN010000079.1 GCA_023267315.1 Candidatus Nomurabacteria bacterium
ACGACTCCATTTGGAGGAGTGGCACAAAAAAAAGAAGGCCCGGAAATAAAAAAACCTAAAAAAGAAAAGGTTGTGTCCAAAGTCCGGTCGCCAGAAAAATCGGAAAGGATACCATCTGCTAAAGTGGATCCCTCGCCAATTGTTACAACTTGTCGCGAACCGATTCAGCCACATCAGCCACATCAGTCACATCAGTCACATCAGCCACAAGTAAAGTATGAAAAAAAGAAAAAACATATCATACTGAGAATCATGAGTATGCTGTGGTTTTTTCTCAAGGAACCGATATATTTTGTGTTACGTACAATGTTGATATGTATCGGCGCACTGATGCTTTACTATGGTTGGAAAGATTGGTGGGCTCCAACAATTAAAGCGGTACGAGCTTTTTTCTCAATGTTTTATTAATTTTCTTTCGAATGATCAAAAAGGAGAAGCAACATGACTTGGAGAAGGTTTTGGGGGGGCGTGTTAACAGTAGCTGCTTTTGTCGTTACATGCCTTACGGTGTATCACATGATATGGCGCACCAGTCCCACTGGTGTTGAAGTACAAAAATTGGAAATCCAACGCGAAATAATGGAGATCCAATTAAAGATGAAACAGGCCGACGTCGATCTCGTAAGAGCAAACAGAGGCCCTGAAACAATCGTCATTCCATCGCCATTCGCAAGTAATTAGTAATTTTTAAGGAGAAACATCATGGCAGACGCACCAAAAAAAGGACCACCGAGTCCTGGCACCATCCTTGCACTGCTTGCTTGTGCAGGATTTGGATTATACCTGTTCCTGTTGTTCGTAGGAATGGGGGTAGAGACGTTTGGTCTTGCAAAACGTCACTATCCAGAAGTTGTTCTTGGTCTCATCGCGATCGGATTAATAATCGCGGCGATGATCTGGAACCGGAAAGAATAGTCATGCGGGAGACAACCCGATAAAAAACAACACACAAGCGAAGGCACTCGCCTTTCGCACATAGATAGTGTTCTCGTTAAGCGCGGGGACACAAAATCCTCTATGCGCGGAAGAACGAGTAACCTTCGTTTTTTATTTGTATTGTATTCACTGCTCACTGATTACTGCCTACTGTATACTGAATGTAATGTCTTTCCCTCTTTCGATTATTCCTCAAGAAAAATTTTCCGAACATCCTTTTCTTTCTCGCTTACTCGAATTACACGACATACCAAAACAACTTTATATTGCGGGAAATCTTCCAGAAGTCACCATCGACGAATACGGTCGCGCAACACCTAGAATACTTTCTGTAATTGGCTCACGAAAAAATACTAATTACGGCAGAAACAGTGTTGAAAAATTAATCAGCACACTCGCGGGTGAACAAGTAATTATTTTATCCGGACTCGCATATGGCACAGACAGCATCGCTCATAGTAATGCACTAAAAAATAATCTCGTAACAATCGCAATACCCGGAAGCGGACTTGATTCAAAAGTTATTTATCCAAAAGCACATCTAAATCTCGCAGAAGAAATAATAAACAAAGGTGGCGCATTAATTTCAGAACTAGATCCCAATACTCCTGCAGCGCAGTGGACATTTCCCGCACGCAATCGTATCGTCGCCGCCCTTTCAGACGCTGTTCTTATAATAGAGGCAAGTGACAAATCCGGCGCGCTCATCACCGCACGACAAGCACTTGAACTAGGTCGAGATATTGGTGCGGTGCCGGGAGAAATATTTTCACCAACATCTGTGGGAACAAACATGCTGATCCGCGATGGTGCATATATGATCGCAAATGGAGACGATTTGTATGCGCTTCTCCACATTTCAAAAAAAGAAAATAAAGAAATAACACGAAACTATACAAAAGAAGAACAAACTATTATGGATATTCTCACAGAACCGATAGAAAAAGATCTCCTACTTATCAAATGCAATCTCTCGCCACAACAATTTATGATGACACTTTCATCACTCGAAATGAAAGGAGTTGTTGAAGAAATATTTGGCGAAGTGAGAAGAATAGGTTAGAATGCAGACTTCAGACTGTAGACAACAGACATCAGAGGTACAGATTCGTTGTTATCATTTGCTTTTTGTATTTATCTAATGTCTACTGTCTAATGTCTATCATCTACCCCAATGAAACTATTAATCGTAGAAAGTCCATCGAAGGCAAAAACTATTTCAAAATATTTAGACGGCGCATATGAAGTGCGTGCGTCTGTTGGACATGTACGAGATCTTCCAAAGAGTAATAAAAAAGCTCTAGATATAGAAGGAGGATTTATTCCGCATTACGAAGTAAGCGCTGGGAAAGAAAAAGTCATCGCAGATATTAAAGCTCTAGCAAAAAAATCAAACGAAGTTATTCTCGCAACCGACCCCGATCGTGAAGGAGAGGCAATCGCGTGGCACATACAAGAAGCGTGTAATTTGAAAAGTGCAAAACGTGTAGCTTTCCATGAAATCACAAAAGAGGCAATAGTTGAAGCACTCAAACACCCACGTGCAATTGATATTAATCTCAAAGAAGCGCAAGAGGCGCGACGCGTGCTTGATCGTTTGGTGGGTTATGATTTATCTGGAATCATTTGGCAAAAAGTGCGCTATGGGCTTTCCGCTGGACGCGTACAATCCCCTGCTCTTCGTATAATAATGGAACGCGAACGTGAGATACGCGCATTCATTCCAGTAACTTATTATGTCATCGCTGGAGAATTCACAACCGTTGGTAGAATGAAAGAAAGTAAAACATACACTCTCATTCTTGAATGTGAGACACAACCAAAAGATAAAAAGGAAGCCGAAAGAATTGTTAAAGAAGGAAAAAATAATCCTTGGGAAGTTGTATCAGTAGAAAGTACAGAAGTATCGCGTTCTCCGCGCGCTCCATTCACTACTTCTACACTTCAACAAACCGCATCATCACGTCTCGGTTATTCTCCATCACGCACAATGGGTATCGCGCAAAAGTTGTACGAAAAAGGTCTCATAACATACATGCGTACAGATAGCACGACGATATCTTCTTCTGCTCTTGGTGAAATTGGCACTGTGATTGAGAAAAATTTTGGAAAAGAACTTTTACAAATTCGTCACTACAAAACCAAATCAAAAAATGCACAGGAAGCCCACGAAGCGATAAGACCCACACATGCCATGACGAGAAGTGGAGGAAATACAGATGATGAGAAACGTTTGTATTCTCTGATTTGGGAACGCACTGTTTCGAGTCAAATGAAAGATGCAAAATTGAAACGTAGTAAAGTGACTGCAAATATTCATTCAAAAAGTATTCCCGACTTTTCAGTCACAGGTTCAATAGTGGTATTTCCTGGATGGTTGCTAGTCGATCAAGATGCGCGTGGAGACGATGTGAATCTTCCAGAATTAAAAGCAAGTGATGAACTTAGATTGAAAACTATTCAGTCGATTGAAAAAGCAACGGAACCACCAAATCGTTATACAGAAGCTGGACTTGTGAAAGAACTCGAAAAACGTGGCATTGGTCGCCCATCTACTTATGCATCTATAATTTCAACTATAGAAGATCGTGGGTATGTAGACAAAGTAAATAAAGCACTTCATCCAACAGATACAGGTGAAGTTGTGATTTCATTTTTGGAAGAACATTTCTCTTCATATATTAGCGACACATTTACTGCAGAGATGGAAGACAAACTAGATAAAATTGCGGATGGTAAAGCTACATATTTAAAAACTTTAAAAGATTTTTACGGACCATTTTCTAAAGATGTAAAATCAAAAGAGAAACTTGATAAAGCAACAAGTATGGGTGAAGCACCTGTGGGTACATTGTGTCCAATTTGCAAATCGCACATGGTTATCAAACTCGCCCGCAACGGAAAATTTTATTCATGCTCACGTTATCCAGATTGTATGGGCGCACGTAAAATGGATGGAACTGTAATGGAAGGACCAAAAAAATTGGGAAAAGAATGTCCTAAATGTGGAAAAGGAGAACTTATGGAACGCGAGGGACGTTACGGTAAATTCATCGCCTGTTCAAATTATCCTAAATGTAAATATATAGAACAAGACGAGGAAATGCGTAAAGCAAATTCGACTGGC
>JAHFNN010000013.1 GCA_023267315.1 Candidatus Nomurabacteria bacterium
CCGAGAAATCATATTCAAGAATTTTTTGAAGGCGATGGATTTCGTTATTCGTGTCGCTCAAATCGCCGAAGAGGAAGGACATCACCCCGATATTCATATTCATTACAATAAGGTTCAGTTTGAACTTTGGACTCATTTCATTGGCGGACTCTCAGAAAATGATTTCATTGTAGCGGCAAAAATAGACTCACTACGTGCATAATCTGGTAAAAAAAGCATAAATTTGTTATAACAAGAGGGCTTGAGGGGTTGACCCTCAAGTTTTACATGGGGCTTATGGTGTAACGGTTAACACTGAGGTTTGTGGAACCTTCGATCTGGGTTCGATTCCCAGTAAGCCCCCACAAGCAAAAAATACCCCGATTGGGGTATTTTTTGCTGTGAGGTTTTGTGTGGCAATTTTGTTATAATTTGAATCATGGAATTCAAACCCGAACAATTTTCTAATAAAATCATGCAGTCACAAGAAGCGCGGAAAAAACTCGAGGGACTTTATTCCGTGTGGCGTGGGGGTGATATTTCAATTATCCTGGATCAGGTTATTCCAGCAAAAACTTTGATTAAAAATGTGCCGATTCTTATTACAAAAGAGCAACTACCTCCAATACCAATGAATCGGGGAGCTCTTGGTATTTTATCTCACTCAGTTCGTAGTTTTTTTGCACAGTCTGGTATTGATATTAAATTTTCAGCGTACGATATATCTGAAGAAGAGATGAAGAAGATTGAAAAAGGTGAACCGGCTATCATTCCAATACATGTGTACAATAATGGGGAGCGGGGTGTCATGCTCCATGGTAGAGTTATGAGATTTTTTTGGATGGATTTTACCAAAAGACTTCAGGGTGAAAAGTTAAGAGAAGCTATGGGGACCAAGGTTTCTATCACGGGGAAAGAAGGAGTAGATTGGGTCCTCGATGATGTTCCAGAAATGATGGACGATGTTCAAAAAGATGCCTACAAGCAGGTTGATATAAAAATAAATCTCACGGATAAGAAATATTATATTCCGCAATCACCTGAGCCAGTGAATATTAATAGCCGCAAGGACCTTTCGGCGGTGCATGTTCCGATTCCAAAAGAACTTGAAGATAAACTTGATTTCAAAATTGGTGAGACGCCGTATATCGAACTTAGCGATAATGTCATGGGTGTGATTGAAACAGGCGGATATGATGGCGGGTCACGACATATTGCGTCGCCACTTATAGATCCAGGATTTTCTGGCCCAATCAGAACTGAGATAACGGGTGAGCAAAATTTCATTCATCTGTCTATATTTCCAATAGAATAAAAGCAAGGTTGACGTCTCTGGTATACTATAAGTATGAGTAAAGAAGTAGCAGTATTTGGCGGAGGATGTTTTTGGTGTACTGAAGCGGTGTTTAAAATGATGCGCGGGGTTTCTTCGGTATTGCCGGGGTACGCTGGTGGCACGACAAAAAATCCTACATATGAACAAGTGTGTTCGGGTAACACTGGCCATGCTGAGGTGGTCCGTATCGAATACGATCCGGAAAAACTAGCTTACAAGAGTTTGCTCACGGTATTTTTTGGAAGCCACGATCCGACAACATTGAATCGACAAGGGAATGATATCGGGACACAGTACCGATCAGTCGTTTTTTATACAACGGAAAAACAAAAAGCAGATGCAGAAGAATTTATTAAAGAGATTAATGAATCAAATAGTGCAGGTGTATCAGTAGTAACTACAGTAGAACCGCTTACTGAATTTTTTGAAGCTGAAGAGTACCATAAGGATTACTTTAATCGTAATAAAAACGCGGGGTACTGTCAGGTCATTATCAATCCAAAATTAGAAAAAGTTCAGAAACAATTTGCAGATTTATTAGAAACAATAGAAAAATAATATGGATATAAATGAAGAAGAATTAAAGAAGAAGCTTACACCAGAGGAGTATGCGGTATTGCGACAAAAAGGAACAGAGACGCCTGGAACAGGGAAGTATCTTAACGAAAAGCGTGAAGGTATGTATCTGTGTAAAGTGTGTGGTAATACACTCTTTGCATCAGATGCAAAATTTGATTCTGGTACTGGCTGGCCATCATTTGACCAAGCGCTACCAGGTGCGACAAAACTTATTGAAGATGTAAGTCATGGTATGAGCCGCACGGAAGTAGTATGTGCAAAATGTGGCTCACATCTTGGACATGTATTTGATGATGGCCCCACTGGAACAGGAAAGCGGTATTGTATGAACTCCGTTTGTCTCGATCTAGAAGAGAAAAAAAGTGAATAATAATAAAAACTCCCGCTTTGGCGGGAGTTTTTATTATTCTGATTTCTTTAAAATTATTTTTGGATACAAGCTCAGGAGTGAAAAGAGGAATGCGGCAGCGAGTGGTCCGATTAAGAATCCAATTGGTCCAAACAGCGCCATTCCGCCCAAAATACTCAAGAGGATGATATACGGATGTATATTATTACCACGATGCATGAGCTGGGGTGCAACAAGATTGTAAATCAGATTTACGGTAAGCACACTCCAAACGATAAGACCGATAGAAAGTGCCGTACCACTATTTAAGAATAGATACCCTGCGGCTGGAAGAATAACGAGCCATGGTCCGATAAAGGGGATCGGAGATGCTACCGCGACTACTGCGCCCCAGAAGACTGGATTTGGCACACCAAAGAGCCAGAAGCCTAATCCTGCTGCAATACCTTGAATAAGCGCTACGATAATCGTACCCTTCATAACAGAACTCATAACACCACCCATTTCATCCGCAATACGTTTCTTGTCTTCAGTAGCCAGTGGAACGAGCCCGAAAATCTTATGCATAATACCTTCACCATCTCGCAAGAAATAGAAGAGTCCTAAAAGGGCAAGAAAGAGGGTGAGTACTGTCTGCCCAATTCCAGAGAAAACGGATCCAATATTTCCGGTGACCCATGAAAGCCCTTGGCGGATTGAGTCACTGAAATTAAATGCTGATTGAGAAAGATGGAGGCTTGGAAAATTTGAATTGAGAGTGTTCATAATCGAATTTCCAATATCACTTCCACCTTGAAGTGAGAGTGATGAGTACATTGAACTTGCTTCACCAATCATTTTAATTCCAAAGAAGGTGAGTGGGATAAATACAATAAGTACAACCAAGAGAACTATGAAAAGTGCCGAGAATGTTCCGCTGTGCAATGCCTTCTTCAGTCTTTGATACAGTGGTTCAAAGACGAGTGTTAAACTTACGGCGAGCGCAAGCACAGAGAGGTAGGGAAGTAGTACAAGGCACAGTAGCACAACAGCAAATGCCATCACGATTATAAAAAAAGTAGTTTCAAGTCGTTTTGTATCCATATCCACAAGTATACCCCGTGAGATTTTGAATGCAAAATTATTTTTTTAATATACATGTACTAAAAAAATGCAAAGAATTTTCCTATTCTTGCAGTTTTACCTATCTCATGGGGTATACAATATTGTGGTTATAGAAGAAATTATACTGGTTGGCTTTTGGATGTAGTCGTACTATAATCCTCGTATGCAAAGTTTTATAAAAAAATACAGTTTATATGGTGCCTGGGGGGTGGCACTCCTTGCGACCTTCGGAAGTCTCTTTTTTAGCGAAGTGCTTCATTTTCAGCCGTGTGTCCTATGTTGGTATCAGCGTATCTTCATATATCCGTTAGTTGTCATTCTTGCCATTGCGATTATGAAGAAAGATACTCTCGTACATCAGTATGCATTACCACTGGTATACATTGGCACGGTTATTTCAATATTTCAGAATCTCCTTTACTACAAAGTAATTCCTGAGGCTCTTGCCCCATGTACTGCAGGTGTCTCATGCACAACACAATACATACACTGGCTTGGATTTATCTCTATACCACTTTTGTCCCTTATTAGTTTTATTAGCATTGGATTACTATTAATTGTGTATAAAAAACAACATGAAATTAAGTAAAGAAACCATCATTATCAGTGTTATCGGAATCATATTTGTTATCGGTATGGGGCTTTTAATTTGGAAGAGTCCAGGTGTCGTAGATAATTCGCAACCGAAAGATCCTGCAATTTTAGTTCGTGACAATAGTCACATGACCGGAGTGAAAGGTGCGAAGGTGACCGTGGTTGAATTTGGAGACTATCAATGTCCTGCATGTGGAGCAGCGAGTCCTGCAATAAATGCAGTTATTGCAAAATATAAATCAAATCCTGATTTTAATTTTGTGTTCAGAAATTTCCCGCTTCCACAGCACGGAAATGCGCAGGTGGCAGCAGAAGCAGCAGAAGCAGCTGGCGCTCAAGGGAAATACTGGGAAATGAATGAAATACTCTACGCACATCAGAGTGAATGGGAAAATAGCACAACTCCAATTGATCTCTTTGCTGGATATGCAGGAAAGATCAGTGGTATTGATGTCGAAAAATTCAAAGCAGATGTCACTGCAAATAAATATAATGATTTCATACAATCAGACATGGCTGATGGAAATACATTAGGTATCGATCACACCCCATCAATATTCCTACAAGGGAAAGAAATGAAAGATGTGAGTGAGCAGGGAATGGAGTCACTTATTGATCCGTTACTCGCAGCAAAGTAAATAGTAAATACTACACAGAAAACCCCGACATATTGTCGGGGTTTTCTGTACATGGATATGTCTCTGCAGTAAAATATATTTTAAATAGTTTTTTCAAAACAAAAACCTACACTCATGAAAAAGATTTTACGTTACAGCATAATTCTTGCTGTGCTTTTGATTGTACTCTCTGCAAATGAGATCAATGAAAAAATAAATTTCTCAGAGCAGTATCACTCACTGAGTACGAATGCAAATCAGGACATTGTTCGGCCACTGACAAAACATCTGCTTCCTGATGTTTGCGCATGTACCGTCTCTGCAACAAATGATAATTGTACAGATGCAATTGTGGTTGTTGTGGGAGCTGGGTCAAGTTTCTATACGACATGCAATGCAACTGTCGCTGAGAGTACTGATTGCGGATATGGAACAATCACCCAGACGGTATGGTTTAAATTTGTGGCAACAGCTACCACGCTGATGGTGGGTATCGATCAGAATCCGGCCACAGGAGGTACGAATGGATGTTATATGTCGTCTGCGGTATGGAAGGGTGGGCCAGGTGGTACGTGCCCAACTTCATCGTGTGATGTCATTGATTGTCAGTCTGCATTAAACGGGACAGATCGCCAGGAGTATATTCTTAAAAATCTCACTATCGGCAATACGTACTACATTCAAGTTATGTATACAGGTGGTGGTCTCTGTGGCTCAAATGCATCATTTGCGCTTTGGGTTGGCACGACGTTTCCGACATGGCCCACAAATCCGGCCTCTCTTAGCAGGTGTGATTCTGTTTCAGGCACTGCATATGTATTTGGTCACACACCGACAATTACTGAGGTTGTCGATAGTTGCACACATTACCCATTTCCATTAAATGCTGATTCGGTAAATAAGGTATTTAAGGCGTGCTACTCATTTTTGACGAGAGATTTTAATGCGATTGCCATACAGAATGTTATCTCGAGTACCTGCAGTCCGGGGAATGTTGCATGGCTTGATTGGGAGATTTGGAATAGTAGCTGTACCAGTATGATTGCGTGCGGAAAGTTACCAAATATGAATGTTAATTTACCTCAATGTTATATGTCGGGAATTCTGTGTTTGAGGTATGAATTGATCAACTGCACGTATTACTGGGCTGCTCCATATATCAGCGCGGTAACTTCTGGATGTGGACTTCCAATCGAGCTACTTGATTTTAAAGTGGTGATAGAGGATGGAACGCACGTACAGGTGTCGTGGTCAACTGCATCTGAAATAAATAATGATGTATTTATTGTCGAACGGAGTATCGATGGAATACATTTTATTGCACTGACATATGTGAAAGGTCAGGGGACAACCAATTCAATTCATACATATGAAATTTTTGATAGCAATCCATTGCCTGGCGTGAGTTACTACCGATTATTACAGAAAGATTATGACGGAAAAATTTCAATATCAGCAATGGATCGTATTCGAATTAATGGATACTCGAATCTAATATATGAGAATGGTATTTTTCATCTAAAGGTTCACGAGAAGGGAATTGTACGCATGTATAATCTCTTAGGCGAGTGCGTTGATATAAAATATGCTGATGGCGGGAATATTTCTTTGGGTGAGTTTCTTCCTTCTGGTCTGTATATTATCGAATATATTTCGGAGACAGGGACTGTTTTAAAAATGAAGTGCATTAAATAATTTCAATGAAAAAAGGCGGTGCTAAACCGCCTTTTTCTTTTTGGAGTTACAGAATATTTTACTGTGGGCAGACACTTATCGTATTTGCAGTCTTGGTGGTACCACTGTATCCTTTTGCATCAACACACCAATATGATTTATTCGAGAGCTGACCAGAGATAGCATAGCTTGTTGGTGATGTTCGGCAGGAGAAATCTATTGTAGAAATTTTTGTTGCGGTGCAGAATCCAACATAGGTACTATTTTTCTGGAAATATGCGCTTGCTGCCGAAGTATATCCAAGTAGCTTGTTTTTTAGTCCGTCGTCCGATGTTGGAAGTTGTACTGTCCCACTACTAGAACTTGTTTTTGGTGGTGTACTTGAAGGAAGCGGGCACATGGTTCCAGTGATTGGCTGTTTCGATGCACCACTATATCCAGTAGAATCTACACACCAATAGGTACCGTCAGAAAGTTGGGCAGAAGTTGCAAACCCATTACTACCTGCTTTACAGAGCGGGTTTGAGCTTGGTGAGTCTTTAGTTATCTGAGCAAGATATTTTTTACCATTAGTCGATGAGCAGAAACCTAAATATGATTTGTTTAGGTCATAAAAAAGTGCTGCTTGTACTGTCATTTGAGTTGTATTTGTTTTTATTGCCCCATCCTTTGCTTTATCACGAGCAGAACTCATGCTGTCATTTGTGACTTCTGACATAAATGTATCGAATGACTCACTTCCTTGCGGGATGTCGACAGTGATTGATTTATTCCAATCTTTAAATATTGATACAAGATTTATTTTTACTGTACCATTTTCTGGCTTAGTCTCATCAGCTGGTACTTCGAATGAAATATTCAATTTGTATGGCAGGTGGTCATCGCGGCCGATCCATGCTTCTCCTGAGAAATTCAAAATAGAGTCGATATCTTTTTGGTATGAATCAGTTTTAAAAGATGAGAGGTACGAATCCTGGCTACCAATTGAATGTATATATGTTTCAACATTCGTCATGTAGTCTTTGATACCTTGGGTATTTAATACGAAATTGAAATGATATGACATTACGCCGTTCATACTCTCTGGCAAGAGGCGTTTGGTAATAGTAATAAAGTGCGCGTTGTCTGCTATTTTTGCGAGTTCTGTTTTTTGATCATCAGTAAGTTTACCGATACTTGATGAATCAATTCCCATAAACGGTACAAATGATGACATACCTTGGAGTGGGGAGTCTTGTCCTTTGTATGCGAATGATACCCATTTGTTTTCATATTTTGAAAGTACTGGAAGGAATGTAAATGTCGGAGACTTTGTCATTTGTGCGTAGAGTGTGCCATCGGTTGCGCGGAATTCGAATGCTCCTGAAATTGAACCAAAATCAAATGATAGATTAGTATTTGTTTTTAGATTTTCCGCTGAAGTGTCATACGCACCCTTTGCTACGATAGAAAGTTTTTGTGAGAAGAGATCTCCTGGTAAGAAATCGCTTGCAGAACCCATGTTTTTGAGTGCCGACATATCGACAGAGAGTGTGGTATCAAATCCTGCACTCTTAGCGTCACGTGCACCTTGAAATGCTTGTGCGCTTACTTTCTCCAGTGAGGTGAAGTATCCAGCATAATATGCATATCCGGCCGCACCACCTATCAGGAGAATGAGAATGATGCTAATAGTGAGAAGCAGATGACTTTTTTTCTTCGGCATTGGTTCTTCGCCCATAGTTGCCCATGCTGTGTTTTGAACTTGAGCAACGGGTTGTTGAAACGCAATAGGGGATGCATACGCATCAACACCACGCGTGCCTTCTGCGGTTGCTGGTCTACCAGCTGTGGTGCTTTCTCGAATGATCGCGCTATTTTGTTGGCGTACTTGCTGGAGGTTTGGTTGTGTTTGAACAGGTACACTATATGGTTGTCCTTGGTATGAAGGATTGCCTTGCACACCCATTCCTGCTGTCATTGGTTGGGAAGTCTGGGGTTGTTGCATCGGCTGTGATGGTTGAATTGGTTGTTGCACTGGTCGATAGTTCTGAACCGGTTGTTGTGTCGCCATCGGTCTATTGACGGCAGTACTGGTGATTTGTGGTTGGTATGCAGGCTGGGTCGTTTGTGGTTGAGTTACTGGACGAGTGAGAGCATCATCTTTTGGATTCGTGATTGGTTCACGATAGAGCGGACTTTGTTGTTGCGTTGGTTGTGCAGACATTGCCGGAGCCGCAGGTTGCATGAGTGAGCGATACGCTTCATCAAGATCGGCAGGCTTCCATCCTGTTTTAAGGAGTATGTCGCGTGTGACATCATCTCCAATTCCTTTCATTCGCTCCGACTTAATGTAATCGAGTAATTCTTTAGTGATCATATGTTTAATAGCTTAATTAATATACTCGTATTATCGCACAGGCATTCCAATATTCAAATGAAAAAATCATAGAGCTGTGTATATTCCAATAGCAAAATATTCTAGTGGTTGATACAATATAATTTATGAAAAAAGTATCTAAAATCATTTTAGGATATCTTGCGCTTATGATGTTTATCCCAATGATTGCATTGGCGGATGTCAGTAATACAAATCAGGATGCTACTGATTATCAGTGTGTTGGTGCGGCGATCAGTGCCCGGATGACATCGCTATTTACTGCAAGTGAGCAATATGGAGAGACTGTTTCTTCTGCTGTACAAGTAAGAGATGCGGCAATTCTCGTCGCAAAGAATGAAAGTGATTTTAGTGTTAGACGACAATTATTATCTTCTGCGATCAATCAATTCAAACAAGCTATCCGTGACGCAAAAGCAATTCGGAACCAAACAGTCGCGAATATCCGTACTACCTATGAGGATGCGATTGTGTTATGCTCAAATCCTGTACCGACACGATAGGAGTTACCAATAAATATACACTTTTGTGGGATCATTTTTTATTACGATATATAGATTTGGACATGCCATTGCGCGCGGACTTAAGGACCGTGAATTTCGCCGGCTCTTTGTATTTGTCATTGCGATATTGATGTCTGGCACACTTTTCTATCACTTTGCGGAAGGGTGGAGCTATGTTGATTCGATATATTTTTCAGTGACGACACTGACGACGGTAGGGTATGGAGATTTGCATCCGACCGGGGATGGTTCAAAAATTTTCACCATCATATACATCTTTGTTGGAATTGGAATTATTTTGGGTTTCGTTAATGCTGTTGCGCATCATAGTAAGAAAGAGACATTTGTTGGAAATTTACTACTGAATGCCACTGAATCAAAACCAAAAAAGGAGAGAAGGCCTCGTGCGAAAAAAGAAGCACAATCCGAAGAATAATTTATTATGTTACTGTCAATTTCAGATATTTACAAAAAATATACTATTCCGCCTGACTTGCAGTTACACATGCTTCGTACAGCTGCTATTGCGCAAACAATCAGCGAATCATTCTCTGGAGTATATGCACATCACATCGTCTCAGCGATGCTCCTGCATGATATGGGGAATATTATCAAATTTGATCTTACAAAACTTCCTGAACTTCTAGAGCCTGAAGGTGTCAACTATTGGCGCGGAGTGCAGGAATCTTTCATTGATCGATATGGTACAAATGAGCATCGTGCGACAGAAGCGATTGCTTTAGAAATTGGTGTTCAAAAAGAGGTGTATGAACTTATCGAGGGATGGTCTGGGTTTCCGAATCTGAAAGAAATTACTCATAGCCCTCATGTTGCGCTTTGGATCTGTGCATACAGTGATCTGCGAGTAGCCCCATATGGTATTGTGTCTCTTGAAGCACGACTTGCTGAAGGGCGGGCTCGATATGCCACACACCCAAAAGCATTTTCACTTGAGCAATGGGATTTCCTTGCGAGGGAGGCTTACGCATTAGAAGAGAAACTTTTTAAAGGAATTACACTTCGCCCGGAGGATATTTCCGAAGAAGCACTTACTGAAAAAATAAAAGCACTGTTTGATTTTCAAATTGAAGTACAGTAGGCGTGGTTCCCAATTTATATGTTTTCACATATAATGCCCTCATTACGAGGGTGTTACTAGTATCACTATGACTATCGAAGAAAATCGTTCACTTAAGATATTCAATACATTCGGCCTACCAGTACAGGCACGTTTTTTTGTTGAAGTTGATTCACTTGGTGACATGGAAGAAGTTATTGCTTCTTCGGAATTTAAAAACTACCCGCACCTTATACTAGGTGGTGGCTCGAATGTGCTGCTACTCAAGGATTTCCCTGGATTAGTAATAAAAAATAATATTGTTGGAATTGAAGTCTTGAATGAGAAAAAAGAAGAAGTGTTGCTCAAAGGATTAAGTGGTACCTTGTGGCATCATTTTGTCATGTACGCTGTGGAGCGGGGATGGGGTGGGCTTGAAAATCTCTCACTCGTGCCCGGCTCTGTGGGGGCTTCACCGATGCAGAATATTGGCGCATATGGCGTGGAGCTCAAGGAAACATTCGTTGAACTAGAAGCGCTTGAGCTTGCGACTGGTACGATACGAATATTTACAAAAGAGGAATGCAAGTTCGGTTACCGCGAAAGTATTTTCAAACACGAGCTCAAAGACAAATATTTTATTCTCTCAATCACGGTGCGTCTCTCAAAACATCCAAAACTTCGCACTGACTATGGTGACATTGCGCGAGTTCTTGTGGAAAATGGTGTCACAGAACCTACGGTAAAAGATGTGAGTGACGCAGTTATTTCGATTCGCAAAAGTAAATTGCCTGATCCGAAAGAATTTGGAAATTCTGGGAGTTTTTTCAAGAATCCGGAAGTCACTCGAGAGGTATATGAAAAATTAGCAGAGCAATATCCTGATATGCCGAACTACCCGACCACGCAAGGGATGGTGAAAATTCCAGCTGCATGGATGATTGAGCAGTGTGGTTGGAAGGGAAAACGTGTTGGCAATACCGGTTCACATGCACGCCAAGCACTTGTGCTTATCAATTACGGCGGAGCCACAGGATCTGAAATCAAGAAATTGGCTGATGACATTATTGCGTCAGTCAAAGAAAAATTTGGTATCACCCTTTCAATGGAAGTGAATGTGATTTAATATTTGGCTTCCGTATATTCTCCTATTTTTGTTCGTACAATAGTCAGCGCTAGAGCAGGTATTCCTGCTCTTTTTCCTAGTTCATGTGCAAAGGTTCTGACGTAAAACCCAGAACTTGCAGAAATGTGGAGTTTGATAATTGGAAAGAAGGTCGCAGATTTTTTTAAATTCTGTTCCCATGTCTCAAGTATTTCATCTTGTCGAAAATCACCGGAGACACGATAGATACGCTCCTCAATTTGTTTCTGTAAATCATCTGCAGAAATTGAACTCCATGAAAGTATATCAATTGATGACACACGTACTTCGTGCGATGGAAGATTTTCTAAATCAATTGTTCCATTTCGAGAATGTTGAAATAGCGGCGTACCATCCACTGTTTTTGATGAAAATGGGGGATAGGTTTGTTTATACATCCCAACAAAATCAGGGATTAGTTTTTTAACGCGCGTTTGTATCTCTGATTCATCTAGTTGTTTGTTTATTTCATCCACCAATCCCAGTACATCATATGTGTCAGTACTCACGCCAAATAATATTTCGCAATCATATTCTTTTGGTAATCCCAGATATTTTTCTCGGTTTTTATTTTCTTCGCCGGCAATGACTAAGAGTATTCCAGATGCCATTGGATCTAAACGGCCCATATATGAGAGGGGTACATTTTCATATTCAGGATTGTGTGCACGAAAACGCTCCAGGCATTCAAGCGGAGTCTCTCCTTCGTTTTTGTAGAGTGTGATGACAGGCTCGATCATTACTATTTGATCTGTATCAATACTATTTCTGGGTTAGTGCCGATACGAAGCGGGGAAGTTGATGTCCCAACTCCTGAGGAAGTGATGTTTGTTGTTTCTCCCACTTTTGTTAGACCGTAGGTGAGTTTTTTGTACATACTTTTGACGAGGATGGTGATGGGGAAGAATTGGCCAGCATGAGTGTGTCCTGAAACGATCAATGATGGATTGTCTTCGCGAAGTGCAGGTACATTTTTAGGATCGTGAAGAATAATAATTGAAGGATTCTCCTTGATGTATCCTGTTTTCTTGAGTCGGTCTCGAGTCGCGTCTCCTTTTTCCATTGAGTAATCAAGTCCGATGATCTGTGTGCCATTCACCTCAATGCGACTATCGACGAGTGGTGTTATTAGTGATTTGAGAATCGACATCCATTTTCCGGGTTCGAGATTGTACTGCTCGTGATTGCCGGGGGTATAAAAAATCCCATGTGTGGATTTTAGATTTTTAAGTGGAGATAATCCTTTTTCATAATCAAATACTGGTCCATCAATAATATCACCGGCGATAATTACCATGCCGGGATTCAGTGAATTTATTTTCTTCACCACTTTTTGCATGAAATGAGCACCTCGAACAGTGCCGATATGAAGATCTGAAACAAGTACAATATTTTTACCTTGCCAGTTTTTTGAAAGAGCTTTTGATTCAACGGTGCGTTTCGTAATGCGTATAAATGTTGCGTTTACTATTCCATAAATGATTGCGGCGGTCGAAAGGGAAATGACGATCCATGAAAGAGTGGTCATGTTTATTTCGTATCCGAGGCGTATTTTGAGATTATAAATTACTGAAAGGATAACTGCTCCGAAGAAAAAATACATTAGAAATGGTAGCCAAAGTACTCCAATAAGATTGGTGACTGAAATGAGTTTACTGTGAATACGTCGTCCGAGCACCATTGTTATAATGATGAGTATTGGGGCTAGGATTGATAGCCAGAGTATTGTGTTATAACCCAGCCCTGCTTGTATGACCCCAAAAGCCAACCCTGCACGCAGTATGGTGAGTGAGGCAATAGCAAAGAGACAGAGGGTGACGATAATAAAGGGGATAATAGAGAAGAATATTTTATGAGCCATAGTGCGAGTATACCCTGTGAGAGAGGTAAATTCAAAGGCAGTAAGCTCATTCACTTTTACGACTAAAGGTTATATACTAGGAGGGCATTATTAGTAATTTGTATTATTATGGAAAAAAATAAACTTGTTTCGTCAATTATTATTGTTTTAATTTTTATCGCAATTATCGTTATTGCTTGGCCATATATGTCAAAAAAGCCAGCAGCAACAAATACTGCAACTAACACTATGGAAACACAAACATTACCTGATGGGCTTAAAATTACAATACTTACTCCCGGCTCTGGTGTCGCGGCAAAAATGGGTGATACTGTTTCTGTGAATTATACCGGTATGCTTGAAGATGGTAAGGTATTTGATTCAAATGTTGATCCAAAATTTGGACACGTACAGCCATTTGATGTTGAAAATCTTGGTCAGGCAATGGTCATCAAAGGATGGAATGAAGGTCTTATCGGTATGCAGGTAGGAGAGAAGCGCCGACTCTATATTCCAGCTGAGTTAGGATATGGTGCACGAGGTGCTGGTGCAGCTATTCCTCCAAATGCGAATTTGGTCTTTGAAGTAGAAGTATTGAAGATCAACTAACAAATCTTTGTAATAAACGAGCGGAGTCTACGTCTTAACTCGTGTCTCTCAATTAATAATAATTATATATTTGTTATGAATACTGATACAAATCTATTCAACAATACACGAGTAACTAAACTCATTGCATTGTTTATTATCATCGTGTCGCTCTACTTTCTTGCGAAGTTCATCAATGAAGTAAAGCAAGGTCAATATATTGGTGCAGGAGTAGCTGCTTCGAATACTATCCAAGTTACTGGAACAGGGGATGTATTTGCGATACCTAATATTGCAAACATAACAGTGACAGTCACTGCAGACGGTAAGACAGTGAAGGAAGCACAAGATAGTGCTACGACTAAGAATAATCAGAGCATGGATATCCTGAAGAGTAATGGTGTCGATACTAAAGATATTCAGACGGTCGGATACAATTCATCTCCGAAATATGAAACAAACTCTACTGTGTGTACTCAATATGGTTGCCCTCCATCACAATCAAAGATTGTAGGGTATACAGTAACCCAAACAAACAGTGTTAAGGTTCGCGACACTAATGCTGTTGGAAAAATTCTCGCAGATTTGGGTAATGTGTCTGGAGTCCAGGTTTCAGGTCCTGACTTTACGATCGATAATGACACTGCAGTCAAAGCGGAAGCTCGTACTAAGGCAATTGATGATGCAAAGGCGAAGGCAGATGAGCTTGCGAAAGAGCTTGGGGTCCATTTGGTCCGTATTGTTGCGTTCAGTGAATCTGGTAACTATCCAATCTATTATGCAAAGACAATGTCAGCAATGGATAGTGCTGGTGCAGCTGCGCCAACACCAGAGATCTCCGCTGGTCAAAATAAGATAAGTTCAAACGTTACAATTACATACGAAATAAGGTAGCTCGGTCTAAAATGCCCCATCCCGCCTAAGCGGGATGGGGCATTTGACTTTGGGCAACTCTTAAGGTAGGCTATATACATGACACCCCCGGGGTGTTTTTTACTAGGAGTAGAATATTATTATGTCCAAAATCACCAACTATTTTAAAGAAACAAGAGCTGAATTGAAGCATGTCGTCTGGCCAACCAGAATGCAGACCATCGCGTTCACCATTATTGTTATTATTGTGTCTGGAGTCATTGCTTATTTCTTAGGTCTATTCGACTTGATTTTCAAGCTTCTACTCCAAAAAATTATCTAATTAATTCACTCACATTCTATGTCTAAACAAGAACTAAAGGGCGAACGAAATTGGTATGCGATTCACACCTATGCCGGATACGAAAATGCGGTGATGCGCAATTTGCGTCAGCGTATTGATTCACTTGGTATGAACGACAAAATTTTTAATGTTATCGTTCCAACTGAAAAGAAAATCAAAATCAAGGGCGGTAAGCGCGCGGAAGTTGAAGAAAAAGTCTATCCAGGGTATGTCCTCGTAGACATGGTGGTGACTGATGACTCATGGTACGTTGTGCGTAATACACCGCGTGTGACAGGATTCGTTGGGGCAGGGGTAAACCCAGTGCCACTTGATAAGTCTGAAGTTGATATGCTCTTTTCTAAAATGGATGGCGCAACAGCGAAACATAAGATTGATCTCGCGATTGGTGAGACGATTCTTATTGCTGATGGTCCGTTTAAGGAACTTGAAGGAAAAGTATCTGAGATTGATCAAGAACGCGGAAAGGTTAAAGTACTTGTATCAATGTTCGGTCGCGAAACTCCAGTAGAACTCGACTTCTTGCAGGTAAAGAAGCTCTAGTTGTCTAGATAGGAACTTTGTGGTACAGTAGCACCGTTATGGTTTTTGGCTTCTACGAGAACCTGACGTTTTAATTCAAATATATTTATGGCTAAAAAAATAATCAAAAAAGTAAAGCTTCGCGCTCCGGCAGGGAAGGCTACTCCAGCCCCACCTTTAGGACCAACACTCGGTCAAGCTGGCGTGAACATCGGAGATTTCGTTACTAAATTCAATGCAGCAACTCAGAAGATGATTGGAGATACTGTGGGTGTAGCGCTCACCGTGTACGA
>JAHFNN010000080.1 GCA_023267315.1 Candidatus Nomurabacteria bacterium
AATAATTCCGATAATTCCTCCTCCAAGAAGCAGGTAGTGATGCAGAATAAAATTTGAAGCGGAAAGCATGATCTGCGTTTCAAGCGGAAGTTGTACGTGCAAGCTTGTAAAGATTGGTGTGATTTTGGGTAATATGAAAAAAACAAGTAGTGCCGTAACTCCAAGAGTCGCAGCCAAAATTACTGCCGGATAAATAAGTGCTCCGCGCACCTTCCCACGCAACTGACTTGATTTCTTAAGTTCGCTCGAAAGATAATTTAAATTTGCCGAAAGTGTACCTGATACCTCACCCATACTTACTAAACTCACAAACATTTTAGAAAAAGCACGCGGAAATTGTTTGAGCGATGTTGAAAGAAATTGTCCTGCTTCTAGGTCGAGAATGACCTTATCAAGAATTTTGCCAAATCCCTTACTCGTAATCTGCTTACGCACCATACGCACCGAATCAACTCCGGTCATCCCTGCCGACATCATCATCGAAAGATGTTTTGAGAAAAGAATTTTTTCAGAGAGCGGAACAGTGACCATTCCAAGTCCAAACAGTCCTCCAAATATTCCTTTTTTCTTGTTTTTATCCATAGAGTAGTAGCTTCATCTAGTATACACGAGTTGTCGAAGAAAAAACTTATTCATGTATCACACGCAAAATCTCTTCGATTGTTGTAGTACCTTCCATTACTTTTTTGAGTCCATCTTGAAGCATGGTGGTCATACCTTCGCTGATTGCAATTTCTTTTATTATTTGAGCTCCACGTCGAGCAATAACAGCCTCTCTGATTTTATCCGTCATATCCAGTACTTCATGAATCGATACGCGTCCAAAATATCCAGAACCACCACATGTTTTACATCCTTGCCCAACATGAAATGTAAATTTACCCTCAAGCGCGCTGATTGGCATACTTGAGAGTAATGACTCAATAGCATTCGCTGGATATTCTTTCGTCGTTGCACAATACGGACAAATACGACGCACGAGGCGCTGTGCAATTACCACATTCACTGTTGAAACGATAAGAAACGGTTCGACGTCCATATCTATAAGACGTGGAAGTGCTGTCGGAGCATCATTTGTATGGAGTGTTGAAAGGAGTAAGTGACCTGTCAGCGATGCATTCACCGCAATCTTAGCCGTCTCTTCATCACGAATCTCCCCCACCATGATAATGTTCGGATCCTGACGAAGAATCGAGCGGAGTCCATTTGCAAACGTAAGCCCCGTCTGATTATTCACCTGAATCTGGATCGTCTTTGGAAGTGAATACTCAATCGGATCTTCAATAGTAATAATTGAGACTTCATCTGTGTTTAATATTTTTAAGAGTGTGTAGAGTGTCGTTGTTTTTCCCGATCCAGTGGGACCAGTGACTAAGATCATTCCATACGGCTTAGCAATTGCTGTCTTTAATGTTTTCAAATCACGTTCAGATAAGCCAACTGTTTCGAGGGTATATCGATGTTCTTTTGATTCAAATAACAGACGCAATACCGCATCCTCAGAATCGTGTGTTGGAACGACTGAAATTCGAATATCAAAAACTTCCCCATCTTTAGCGGTAAATTTAAAACGTCCATCCTGCGCCGTCTGGTGTTCATCAGTGCGAAGCTCCGAAAGAATTTTTAATCGTGAAATAACTTCTGGTTGAATTTCTTTTGGAAGAGAGAGTACTTTGTGAAGTACCCCATCAATACGAAAACGAACTTCAACACTATTCCCTGTTGGATCAATATGAATATCAGAGGCACGTGCTTCATACGCGTGATTGATTATTGAATAAACAAGATTAATGATTGAAATTTCATCAGTCGGACCAGCGACCAAATCTTCGATCTTAACATCTTTTTTTATCTCATTTTCTGCATCATCCATGATACATATTGTACGCTAGCAGACATACAGAAGCAACGCGGTATAAAACACTTATCGACCGCTTGCCCACGCAAGCAACTCTTCATACGTCGCTTCCCCACAAATCCATCGTTTACTTTTTTTATTATAGAAAAATGGCACTCCTCCACAGTTTTGCTTGTCGTATGTATCCATCATCTTTCGATTTTTATCGTTATGCCAGATCTCAAATCGATCAACCGTAACCCGTGCCTCTTTTTCGACACACTCAACAAGCGGCCGCATTGCCTGACAATATTCACATTCCTCCCCATAGAATTCAAGTAAGTGAGACATACGGGTATTATAACAAAACACCCGCAGATGCGGATGTTTTGAACTTCTATATTATTTTGAGATTCGTGATAGACGTGACTTCTTTCGAGCAGCATTATTCTTCTTGATAACACCTCGCTTTGCAGCCTTATCGATTGCTTGATATGCGAGTGCGAGAAGCTTCTGTTTCTCTTTTTTATCTCCATCTTTCGCAATCTTTTCTATCTTTTTGATAGCTTCTTTCATCGTCTTCTTTCGGCGGTCGTTAACGACCTTCTTTCTTCCAGAAACACGGAGGGCTTTACGAGCAGATTTGGTAATTGGCATAGTTTATATATAAATGACTAATTTCTAATAGTGAATGTCTAAATAAAAACGTGATCGACTCATTCGCCGAGACACAGCTCCTGAATCGAACACACGCACTATAGCAGAAAAGTCATAAAGTGGCAAATTTTGACTCCTTTATACTTTACTCATAATACCGTATACTTATCGGTATGATTTCAAGAGTTTCAGGAAAAATTATAGAATCAACCGATAAATACGTAGTGCTAGAAGTCGGAGGTATCGGCTATCAAATTTTTACAACAACCAACACACTATCGGCAATCCAAAGTAGCACTCTGGGCACAGCAACACTCTGGACACACATGGCTGTCAGAGAAAACTCCATCGAACTCTTTGGATTTAGCGAGATCGAGGAATTGCGATTTTTTGAAATGCTCATTGATATATCAGGAATCGGCCCTCGTTCAGCGCTTTCAATCATCGGCATTGCTCCAGTAGAGACATTGAAACGAGCCATTGGTTCGGGAGACCTTTCGTATCTTACAAAAATTTCTGGCATCGGAAAAAAGACTGCTGAAAAAATCGTTATCGAATTAAGAGATAAGCTCTCAGCCTTGGGACACAAGAGTGAGAGTGGTGAACATAAAGTGGAACTTGATGCACTCGAAGCACTAAAGTCACTGGGCTATACACAAAATGAAGCGCGTGATGCGCTTAAGGAAGTAGGTGCTGAAATTACCGACACGAGTACTCGTGTCAAAGAAGCACTTAAAATATTAGGGAGAAAATAGCGGATGTTATGATTCTTGATTAATCTTATCAAGATACTCCCGCTCTTCTTGAACAATTTCGTCTGTAAGAGTCTTACTATTTGCAGCAAACGCTTTTGTTTTTTTGTTGTAGTTGGACCACAAGAATGTCAGGAATCCAGAATCCTCACGAGCCATTTCAATAATATCAATCAAGTATTGGCCACGCATACGGGACAAGAACGCCAAAAATTCAGCCTGATCAGGAGCAGATAATGTTGTCTTTTCTAATTCAATTTTTAAAATCTCAATAGGTGTCATAAATATATAGACGGATATACGGTTAGTTCTTACCAGAAACAATGAGTTCGGTCATGTTTTTGAGTATTCGAGCGACCGTACCAGCTGGACCTTTTAATTCTTTCTCCCATGAACCTTCAGCACTCGACACGGCATCAAGGCCGTTACTCTTCTTCTCCAACAAAGATTGTTCCATATTCATACGCATATAATAGTATGTGCGAGGCAAGAGTGCAAATATATGATAAAAAACAACCCTGTGAGGGCTTGGAATACACTCACAAAATATACCCCGTGAGATAGTTACGGATAAACACTTATGATACTATGATTTCAATTTTGTATAACTCAAATTGGACCAAATATCTCACGGGGTATACACTGTGGCCATGCCAGAGCTACCTGAAGTAGAGACAACCACAGAAGGATTAAAGAAGGTAATCCCCTATACATACATAAAGGATGTGTGGACAGACCTATTTACGAAAGACGCCCGCCAGAAGGAATCTGTAAAAAATCCAGAATATTTTA
>JAHFNN010000014.1 GCA_023267315.1 Candidatus Nomurabacteria bacterium
GTGGAGGAGTCATTTGATAACACGCAAACTTCCAATTGGAACAAAATTCTTGGTTATCGAATATAAAAATAACTGAGAATCAAAAGCAAAAAAATAAACCTCTTAAGTCGTTGACTTAGGAGGTTTACTTTTTGAGCCCGATTGATTTAAGGAATTCTTCTTCCTCACTTTTTGAGAGTTGTCGTGATTCGTTCTCCTTAATTGTACCCAAGGTGATATTCATAATGCGAATTCGTTTCAAATCTTTGACATGATATCCGAAAGCTTCGCACATTCTTCGAATCTGTCGATTCTTACCCTCGGTAAGGGTAATAGAAAATGAATCCTTACTTAATCGTTTTAGTTTTGCTGGTTTTGTTTTATAGTCATCGATCGTGATACCATTACCCATTTTTTCCAGAAAGTTTTCTTTGTACGGTGCGTCTATTTTTACCGCATATTCTTTTTCATGATCATGAGAAGGGGAAAGGAGACGATCTGTCACACGTCCGTCGTTGGTCATAATAATAAGTCCGTGTGAGTCCTTATCGAGTCTTCCGACGGGGAATACTCCCTTTGGGAATTTTGCTGATTTGATGATTTCTTTTTCTCCCTTAGTAGGAGTCGTAGTCACGATGCCAATAGGTTTGTTATATGCAAAATAGAGAAATGATTGGTCAAATTTTTTTACGGTCACTGTATCAGTATCGTTCACGATATCTCCTAATACGGCCTTCTTGCCATTTAAAAGAACCAATCCCTTTTGTATCAGGGTATCAGCGCCTTTTCTTGTGGAGTATCCTTTATCTTTCAGATATTTGTTGATTCTTGTTCCGGTCTTGTCTCTTGGGTTCATAGTGTATGGATTCTTTAATTCGTATCTTTAAGCGATAATCCAAAATATAACCCACAAATGACCACAATGCCAAGTACGACAAAAAGATAATTGAAAGGGATGGATAAGAGGAGAATTGTTGCGATTATTGGAGAAATGATAAATGCAGCAGGGGTGGTGTCTCGAAAGATTGAAAGAATGTCTGCATTCGCATCAGTTATTTTCTTAAAGAAGTATATTTCGCTCATTATTTCGACGATTGCAGCACCAACACGGGTCATAAAGAGAACAAATATCCATGTTAGTAAATCATTAGTATGAATGAATCCTATACTGATAGTTGCAACTGCCATAATAACTAGTCCGATATTTAAAAACTCCTTTTCACCCCATTTGTCAGCGACTTTTCCCAATGGAATATCGAGTATAACAAATGCGGAAAGCATAATAGTAAACATGATACCAATCGTTTCCCAATCAAAGCCGATAACATTATGCAGATATATAGGCATGTAGATGATCATCCAGGCGTAGAAAAATTGAAGTATGAAATATACGGCGGTAACCGAGAAAATACTATGATTATGCATTTCGTATCTCCATGTTTTTTCAAATGGGGGATGGAAGTACTTTCGGTCTTTGAAATGTCGCAGGTTGAATATCACCATGAAGAAAATGAGAAATGCGTACATGAGTGATGCACCATAGACAAACGGATAGCCATAATTGCGGATGATCACACCAGCACAGATTGGTGCGATGAACCATGCTGCATTTCCGATTGTGAGATAAATTCCTCTGATTTTCCCGAGCACATCTTTCTTTGAATAATGTTCAACAAAAATATCAAAACAATAAATCAAACAATTATTCGTCATCAGATAGATAATAAAACAGACGGAGACAAGTACCGCGTTCTCTGCCGTCGCAAGCCCGATCAATGAAAACATATTGAGTATGAGAAATACGAGTGTTGATTTTCTATTACCAATTGCATTCAGAAGACGGGGTGTGTGTGTCAGACAGATAAGTGTAACGATAGATCCAAGTGCGTATAGTAGCCCGACGTATTGCGCGGAAATTATATTGCTTAGGAATGTTGAATTTGTATACGCAGTAAATGCGAGTGAGAGGCCAAAAATAAAACTAATCAAATACATACCTCCCAATGCGTGTCCGTTGCGAGATTTCATACGTATTTTATTATACTCTATTTTTTATTCTAAATAGAAAGTAAGACGGGGATAACGAGTGGTCGTTTACCTGTTTTTTGAAATAGGAATTTCGAAACAGTATCACCGAGTGCTCCTTTGATGTAATCGAAGTTGATCGGGTTCATTCCACGTGTTGAATCTTCAACAGTTTTTTTGATAAGGAGTCGCGTCTGATGTAAGAGTTCTTGGTTTTCTTTAAGATATAAGAATCCGCGAGAAATAAGATCAGGAGATTTTTTTAGTTTACCTGTTTTTAAATCAACCGTTGCAATCACTACAAACATTCCTTCTTGTGCGAGCATCTGTCGGTCACGAATGACAACATTTTGTTCGTCACCAACAGTAAATCCGTCGACGATCATCGGTGCCGAAGGAGCTTTCTCTTTAAGAACGCTGATTTTTGTTCCGTGATCTATTTCAATAATACTTCCGTTATCTGGTACGACAATGTGATCTTCAGGCATACCCACAGAAAGCGCGAGTCGTTTATGTGACTGGAGCATGTAGTGGTGTCCATGAATTGGAATGAAGAAATTTGGGTGGGTTTTTTGATGGAGCCAACGAATATCTTCTTTATTGCCGTGACCTGTTGCGTGAATGTAGTCTTCACCGGCAGTACGGTAGGTGATGATGTTCACTCCCTGACGAGCAAGTCCATCTTTCATTCTTGCTACAGCAATTTCATTTCCCGGCACGATAGATGCGGAAAGAATAATCGTGTCTCCTTTTTTGAGGGTGAATTTTCGATGTGTTTTTGTTGCGGCACGATTGAGTGCTGCAAATTCTTCACCTTGTGCGCCCGTCATCAAAATGATAACGCGATCCGGTGGATATTTGTCTGCATCTTCAATTGGAATGATTGTTCCTTTCTTTGGTGAAAGGAGTCCTGCTTCTTCTGCCACCGCGATGTTTGTCGACATTGAGCGTCCGTCGATCGCTACTTTCTTATTGAATGCTTCTGCAATCTCAATAATTTTCATGAGACGCGTGATGTGTGAAGCGAATGCTGCAATGATAATGCGGCCGCCTTTATTATCACGGATCAAACGCTCAAGTCCTTGGTGTACGCGTACTTCAGGAAGTGCGAATCCTTCGTTCTCGATGTTGGTCGAGTCAGTCATCAAAAGGAGGACTTTTGCATCATCAAAAATAGAATACTCTTCCTCTTCTTCTTGAGATACAACACCATCGATTTGATCAAGCTTGTAGTCTCCAGGGTTTACAATCCAGCCATACGGAGTCTCGATAATGATACCCATTGAATCCGGAATCGTGTGAGTCACTCCAAAGAATCTGATTTTTAAATTTCCTGCAGTAATGACTTCATCTCGTTCAACAATGTGCGCATTGAGTGGCGGAAGGTGAGGGAATTCTGCCTGACGCTTTTTCATAAGAAGCACAGAAAGTTGGCGTGAGTACACAGGAGGATTGCCAATACGTGAGAGTACGAGCGGAACACCACCAATGTGGTCTAAGTGTCCGTGTGTGATGAAGAGTGCGCGAATTTTATCTTTGCGTTCTTCGAGATAGGTTGTGTTCGGAATAATGTAGTCGACTCCTGGTGTGTCATCATTCGCAAATTGCATACCAGCATCAATGATGATGATATCGTTGCCGATTTCGATTGCGGTCATGTTCTTACCGATTTCTTCAACTCCACCGAGTGGAATGATGCGTACAACGCCTTCTGCTGGAGGCATAATCTTCATCGTGCGCTTTGGTCCTTCTTTTTTCTTCATATCCTGTGGAGGATGTGAGGGGGTACGGTGTTTTGAGCCAAACTTACTGTATTGAAAACTCCCTGAATGTCGGGTTGTTCTTTTTTGAGGATGAGTGGTGTGAGATGGATGTGCTGGATGCGCTCCAGGTCGAGGCTTTTCTTCTTCCGGTTTTTTTCGCAGTGGGTGCGGCCTGGCTGCGGGAATATTTTTTACTTCTTTTTTAATCATATGTTTTTACTTACTGCGTACCGGTATGTTGGTATGCGATTTTTAATAATATAGTTACTAATTAATAATTTTTGTTTTTTCGGCAAACCATTTCCAAACATGGTCTTTCTCCATGTACCAATTTACAATTCCAGAAAAACGATCTGAGGCGATAGAGACGTGCGTGATGGCCATATTTTCAACGCCACGATCTGTCGCATAGATAAACTCTGGTGAATAAATAAATACTGCTGGGGTATCATTTTTCAAAATCGTTTCAAACTGAGTGTACTTACTGTTTCTGGTGTCTTCGTCTATTGCACCAAGTGCATCGGCGAGTAGTTTGTCTGCTTTTGGGTTTGCGTACAGCGCGATGTTTAGTCCAGGGTCTTTAATCTGCGATGAATGCCAAAAAGCAAATAAATCTGATTCATGGTTCACGATTTCTCCGAAAAAGAGAGCATCATATTTTCGTGGACGAATGACATTTTGGTTTAAATCACCAATACTCAAAACACTTACATCAACATGAGCCCCAATTTTTTCTAGATCTTCTTTGATAAGAAGTGTTGCGTTCTTGAGTTCAGGAGTATCTCCAGTTGCGATCGAAAATGAGAGTTGTACATTTTCCTTTTTCCCTTTACTGCCGATAATTGTCTTTTTAAGAATACCATCAGTGCCTGCCTTCCATCCATCTGTGATAAGGATATTCTTCGCATCCTCAGATGAACTCTGTAGTGGGGTGGTATCGTTACCATCTGAACTTGAGATGTTATTACCAATCATTCCGACTGGGATTGGACTATCGATAGGAACACCATAACCTGAGAGCACTGTCTGTACGATTCTATTGCGGTCAATTGCTAAATTGAATGCCTTGATAACATTTTTATCGGTGAAAACATGTGATTCGTTTTGATTGAAAAATAATCCAAATATTCGAGGAAGTACTGTCGTTTGTATATTGTATCCTTGTTTCTTTAATTCGGTGGCGATTTCTGGTGTTATCGAGCTTATTTGAGTTACTTCTCCGCTTTTAAAACCTGAAACGAGGTCATTTTCATTTGCATAGACACGAATACCCAATGTTTGTATATATGGTTTGCCGAAAATATATTTATTAAAATTTGAAAGTTTAAAATAGCGCGGGATACCAGAGCTTTTAGTGACGCTTGCTATCTTGTATGGTCCTGAACCAATTGCATTAGTGTTGAAATCACTAAAAGAAAATTCATCTGATGGAACATTTTTCCAAATATGTGATGGCAGGATGCCGATTGTCGCATTTTCTAGAAAGGTTGCGTATGGTTGTTTTAATGTAAACTGCACTGTCTTCTCATCAAGTGCGGTCACATCAACTCCTTGCCAGTTTACTCCACGGGGACTTTTGATAACAGGATCTTTTGCCTTGTTAATAGTGAAAACCACATCAAACGCAGTAACACGACTATTGTCGTGGAAAAAGATGTCATCTTTCAGTGTGAATGTATAGGTGAGCAGGTCTTTTGAGATGTCGTAATGATCTGCGAGGTCGGGAACTACTTCACCTGAAGGCATTTTTTTCATAAGTCCTGAATATACGAGCGTCGTCAGATCGCGATCTGCGTCTGATATTGCAAGCACTGGATTAATAAAACGGGGAGTGCCAATAATTCCTTCATTTAAAGTACCTCCTTCAGTTGGAACGGTCACCAAAAAATAATTGTTCAGATGATTAACAATAAGGAGTGCTGATATTGTGAGAACAGTAAATAACGCTGAAACAATAACCCATTCTTTTAATGAGAATGAGTGGACGGCGGTCTGCAATTCTTGTTTCTTTGGAAATGAAATGTTCCGAATAAAACGGAAAAATGTATTCATCACGTACGAAATTTACTTATTAATTAATAGATTCGAATAATATGATAGGGCTATCGTTCCTGTGTTCCGAATTTTTAGTATATGAATTGTACAAGATTTCGTACGTGATTCATATTAAAAATGCGAGAGATACCTCTTTATTAGAAGAGTGTTATGAGCGAGAAGCTCTATTTTGCGAATATTGCAAGCAATGCTGATGCAGCAAACAAGACCCCAACAACAATTGTGAGATAGAAAAGGAATTTTTCGAATCCGCGGCGAGTATGAAATCCTGCAGCACCGTCTCCGCCACCCAATGCGCCACCTACTCCTGAAGCTGATTGCTGAAGGAGGATCGCTACTATGAGGATTGCCGAGAGGACTATTTGTATAACAGGCAATATATGAGCTAACTTCGTCATGGGTATCACTTTAGCAGAAAACCTATTCAAAGGCAACTCGTAGATATCTCTTCGTGTATTCTCGTGATTAGCATGCTGTTTTTGTGGTATAGAGGTCCTTATTAATTCGCATGTTAAAAACCCATTTAAACCCTTTAAAATAAGGGTATTTACAATGGTTGACAAACCTTTTTCTATGACTATAATGGATTGGCGTCTATATAGAAGTATGTAGGCGATTTTATTTCATCAAGCGCAAGCGGGGTGGAATCGACGGGTAGCCTAGCTGCCCTTTATTCTTTGAAAAGCGAATAAGTACAAGAAGTAAAATAATCACAAAACTGGTTCCGATTCACATCGGGACCTGTGCAAGTCCAGAATTAAGTAATAAAAAAGTAATTTATCTGAGTAAAAAATGAAAAATACTATTTTTTGTTTTGTTTCGTTCTCTTTTAAGTAGAGTTTGATCCTAGCTCAGGATGAACGCTGGCGGCGTGGATAAGGCATGCAAGTCGAACGAGTTTTTTATGTTCAAAAGTTGAGATTACATCAAGATTCGAGATTTTAAAAAATTAGTGGCGAACGAGGTAGTAACACGTGGGTACTTCCCCCAAAGTCATGAACAACGCACCGAAAGGTGCGCTAATACATGATACATCTCCGGATGAAAGTTTTAACGCTTTGGGAAAGGCCTGCGGGATATCAGCTAGTTGGCAGTGTAAAAGACTACCAAGGCTATGACGTCTAGGGGAGCTGAGAGGCTGACCCCCACCGATGGGACTGAGACACGGCCCATACACCTACGGGTGGCTGCAGTCGAGAATCTTCCACAATGGACGAAAGTCTGATGGAGCGACGCCGCGTGATTGATGAAGCACTTCGGTGCGTAAAGATCTTTTATGAGGGAAAAAGTTTATTGATGGTACCTCATGAATAAGGGGCTTCTAATCTCGTGCCAGCAGAAGCGGTAATACGAGAGCCTCAAGCGTTATCCGGAATTACTGGGCGTAAAGGGTGCGTAGGTGGTGATGTTAGTCGTTTGTGAAATCTCGGAGCTTAACTTCGAGCCCGCAAGCGAAACGGCATTACTTGAGAGTGTGAGGGGTCTGTGGAACTCATGGTGTAGGGGTGAAATCCGTTGATATCATGGGGAACACCAAAAGCGAAGGCAACAGACTGGCACATATCTGACACTCAAGCACGAAAGCGTGGGTAGCGAATGGGATTAGATACCCCAGTAGTCCACGCCCTAAACGATGATCTCTCGGTTTTCGGAGTATCGACCCTCTGAGAGCCTAAGCTAACGCGTTAAGAGATCCGCCTGGGAAGTACGACCGCAAGGTTAAAACTCAAAGGAATAGACGGGGACTTGCACAAGCAGTGGATTATGTGGTTTAATTCGATGGTAAACGAAGAACCTCACCAGGGTTTGAAACCTACGTGAAAGCTCTAAGAAACTAGAGCCCTCGCAAGACTAGTAGGCAGGTGATGCATGGCCGTCGTCAGTTCGTGGTTTGAATTGTTCCCTTAAGTGGGGTAACGAACGCAACCCTCGTCGTGTGTTACAAGTGTCACACGAGACCGCCCAGAACAAAGCGCACGAAGCAATTAGTGCTTCGCGAATTTTGTTCTGGGAGGAAGGAGAGGATGACGCCAGGTCAGCATGTCCCTCTGATATCCTGGGCTACACACATAATACAATGGCTACTACAACAGGTCGCGACGGGGTAACCCTGAGCCAATCCTTAGAAAAGTAGCCCCAGTTCGGATTGAGGTCTGCAACTCGACCTCATGAAGTTGGAATTGCTAGTAATCGCGGGTCAGATATACCGCGGTGAATACGTTCTCAAGTCTTGTACTCACCGCCCGTCAAGTCAAGGGAGCCGGGAATACCCGAAATCTCTGCATTAGCAGGGCCTAAGGTAAGCTCGGTGACAGGGACTAAGTCGTAACAAGGCACGGGTAGCGGAAGCTGCTCGTGGAATAATTCAATTTGAAACCGTTTTCTTCAACTTCGGTTGAAGCGGACTTATTGAGTCGATATTTTGTGCCTCAATTGAGCACAAAATGGATTGGAGAATCTCAAAATCTTCTGACAGTTTGGAAAGACAAGCAAAAATGATTTGATTTTTATCAGATCGGAGAACGAAACAAAACAAAGAATAGTACATGAAAAAACCACCGCGAAAGCGGTGGTTTTTTCGTACATCTTTTTAGTGTATGTATATGTGTTAAAATAAAAAAATGGAACCACGACAACATATAACAAAACAATACTATCGAAAAGCCGAAGAGGTTGAACGACGTCTCCGAAAGGAAATAGAAGAAACACTTACTTTCTGTAAAGAAAGCAAACTCGGTTACACTCATTGGGTTGATACATTTTTCAATCCAGCAATCAATGCTCTTGCGCCTCTTTCTAAAGAAGCATCTCCTATTCGTCGATTGAGTGATGCATGTATAAATTTGCAGGTGTTTGGTGGTATGGGTTCGTGGAGTGATGAAGGTGGAGGTAATATTGATAGTCTCTATGCTGCCTATAAAGAAGCGAACAATCTTTACCAAGAAGCATGGGCTCAAGGTGTAAAATAGTTTCGCTGTATTTATCCACAATCAATATATATAGTTTCTTTTTTTTAAAAAATGATATAATTCAGGTATGAAAAATAATAAAGTAGGATTATTAGTTGCGAGTTTTCTTGTTGTTTTAGCAACTGTCGTTTTGATTGGGGGAGGTTCAGCCTCAAAATCTCAAACAGCAGCAGGAATACAAGCACCAATCACCTCGTATAATTCTATTTCTGGAGTAAATACTATATCGCCATCAATTAATGGATACGCTTCTATAACTCAGCCGTCTTCGATTGGTCAAGCAACAGTAAATACTGGAATAGGTGGTACACAAACTGATAAACCAGGAGCTTCCTCCTCTTCTACTGGTGGACTTTCTGGTGGTACTGGTGGTGTTATCTCAAATCCATCAGTTGATAATATTTGGTTTGGAGCTGCAACATATGGAAAGAACGGAGTTTGTAGTTTTAAAATGAGTGATGGAGGTAGTGGTAGTGTTGTTGATACTGGCTGGTACTCTTCATATGGAAGTGGAATTCATGGTCCGTGTCACTATAATTCATACGGAAGTTTAAATCCTAATCAGGGTCCAATAAAGTTTCCACAAGTTCCTCCGAGTGGTATACCTCCTGGTGTAACTTTTAGTAAAGTATGCACTGGGAACTGTGTTGCCACGTACTCTACGAAAGATAATACTTGTTCTGTTTTGGTGTATGTTGATGATGGTCATGGCGGTAAGAAAGCAACATGGGTTTCAGGTACCTACACGCTTATTTCTGGAACATATGCAAATGGAACTCACGGACCATGTCATTACGACGATAGTGTTATTCCTATCGGGGGAGGTAATCCGCCGGTATTAGTATCAAGTGCAATTCAGTTTGGAATGATTGGTAATGCTGATGTAAAAAAAGTCCAGGTAGTTCTTGCAAGTCTTAATCTCACTGATACTGTAAATGGTAATTTCCTTTCAGGCACAAAGGCTGCAATTGAGAAATTCCAATCAAATAACGGTTTGCCGGTTACTGGCACTGTTGACAGTGCAACCAATATGGCACTTTTGCAGGCGGCAGCTTCACAATATTTAAATCTTGGGATTAGTACTCCGTATGTACAACAAGCACAGTCTGGTTCAACGGTGGGAGGCTTTTAAAGAGAAAATAAATCAGTACTTAAATTAATAAATCCCGTTCCTTAAAATAAAAATAAGGGAACGGGATTTAGATTTGCAGATCAAACGTTTTATTTTAAATATGCAAGTGCGGCATCTTTTCTTCGGAGGAATTTTGTTAAATAATCTCCGGAGAAATACTGTAAATCATCGGGATATAACATATTTCCTTCTCCATTAAACGAGGTACCAAAATCCTCTTTGCCGGCTGCGTACACAAGTACATCATATTTGGTGAAACACTTCTGCTGTGATGGGGAAAAATAGTAAACCTGTTTCAGTATCAACAGTGAATCCTTACTAATTCTAAGGAATCTTTCTGTGTGTACCATTTGTGCACACAGATATTCATCTGTGTAAGAAACATTTTCCGTATCCACATAAGCCAACACACCTTCTTTAAGATTGGCTTGCCAGGAATTAAAAGTTTCCTTGGAAGCAGTAATGTTGTTGCCTGATACCGGTCGGTTAACTGCTTTTCCTAATACTGAAGTACTGTCTTTGGTGCAGTTACATAAGATAATTTTTTGAGCGCTTGCGCTTATGGCGATCGTGTAGATGGCGATAAGCAATAAGATCTGTTTCATACTAATTTGTAGTTTTAAGTCCCACACCAGCTTGTACTGAGAGGGAACATGTTTAATTGCATTATACATGAATTAAATAAAAAGTCAATGGTCGCTCGTTCCTTTCTTTTGTGAACACGCGTCTTTGCCTGTTAGCAAATCGCTATGCTCAGCTCGGCAGCTTGCGCAATGTTCACAAAAGAAAGGAACTCGCTTTACGTGAGCCGAGCTTGCTAATACAATGACCAGGTGATAATGAATTAAAAAACACCCCGCTATTTTTGTGGAGTGTTTTTTAATTGCTGTATTATTTTGTTGCGATTGTGTGTTCGTGACGAGCCCAGGTGTGGATGTATACTTTTCGTCCGTAGTGAATAATGAGGTATATGATAATTGCGAAGATGATCCATGCCCAGATCGAATTTGGCCAAAAGCCAGATCCGAATATTGCAGCTGCACCCAGTACATTTCCATTATTTAGGAATGATTGTGTTGCGTATGCAATTGCGGTATCTTGCGCACCGTTTGTCAGTACATAGGTAAGTGTTGCAGTGGTGACAAGTGTATCGTGATCATTACCCTTGTTGTTTACAGTACCTTGCATGGTGATTGTTCCGGTATCTTTTGAATGAAGTGTACCAATTGTATAGGTAAGGGAGTGATTATCAATCGAGTACATACCTGCGGTACTTCCAGTAAAATCAACTGCTTGTGGAAGTTTTACATTAAGCACAGTGTTATTTAGTGTGCTCTTTGAAATGTTTGTATACGTAATAACATAACTCACTGTATCTCCTTCATGTACTGATTGAAGCGCGGTGTCTATTGAAAGGGCAACGAGTGATGTTGTCGTATTTCCAGTATTGTTTGTATCAGTTGTGTTGTTTGTGTAGTAAGTTGTTGATGATGAAGCCGGAAGCGTAGTGAAGCTTTCAATACCACCTTTAAATGTAAGACCGTATGAATTTTGAGCTACTACACGGAAATAATAAGTGGTATCAGATGTAAGGCCAGTGATTGTTTGTGGAAAATCAAACGAGTTTGTAGAACCAAGTGATTGCACACTTGTTGAATTTCCAAGAGAGTAACTTGTGCCGTATTCAAACCATCCTGTTGCGTTTGCGCCTGTGCCATTTGTTACTAGACCATGAAGTTTTGCAGATGATTTACTGATTGATGTTGCGACTGTTGTTACAACAGAGAGCGTGTTTCCATAGTTATTTCCGCCACCATTATTGTTGCCGTTGTTATTGTTTACTGTTACTGTCGTAGAGCTTGTTTGATTTCCGTTTGTACCGTACGCATTCAAGATGAATGTAGTAGTGTTTGTAAGATAACCTGTAGAAGTACTACCGTTGGTATTCACTGAACCAACATTTGAGATTGATGCAGAGTTACAGTTGTTAGTACTCCAATAGAGTGTTGCATACCCAGATTGAGAGAGGTATGAAGGTGATGCATAGAAACTATTGATCGTACAGTATTGAGTGTTGTTTTGATTGTTTACGATGACTGTTGTTGAACTTGAAGGGTTCCCACTGTTACCTGATGCTGTAATAGTGAATGTTGTTGTGTTTGCAAGTGAGCCGGTATTAGTATTACCACTTGTGTTTACAGAACCGATATTTGAAATTGATACAGAAGTACAGTTTGAGGTAGACCAGTTGAGTGTTGAAGAACTGTACTGATTGATTGTTGAAGGTGATGCGTAGAAACTATTAATAACACACACTTGAGAGTTGTTATTCGTTACAACCACAGTGATACTTTGTGTAGGGAATGATGATCCATCATTTGCAGAAAGTGTATATGTTGTTGTGGCATAGAGTGCACCAGTTGAAACATTCCCATTTACTGAAACAGAACCAATACTTGAAATAGATGCATTGTTACAATTTGAAGTATTCCATGAAAGTGTTGCACTATTTCCACTTGTCACTGATGAAGGAGATGCGGTAAAGCTACCTATTGTACATGATGAATATGAACCAGAAGTGGTAGTAAATGGAAGCGTTACACCATACACTGTATTACCACTGTTTCTTGCAACAGCGCGGAAATAGTATGTTGTGTTTGCTGTAAGACCGGTTATCGTTTTACTGTAATTCCCACCAGTAGTACCTTGGGTGACAAACGGAAGAGTAGTTGATCCAATAAGACCAATGTTGTTTGCGTATTCAAAAGTTGTATCAGTTGACGAACCGTTTGCAATGTAAGAACCATTAAGTGTTGCTGAAGTTCCAGTTATCGAAGTTGCTGGACGAGTAAGCACTGAAGGATCGTTGTATCCTGCGGTGGTGAAAGAAAGTATGGTGCCATGTCCTGGACCATCACCATTTACTCCCATCGCTCGGTACCAATATATTGTATTTGGAGAAAGGTTTGAAAGTGTTGCAGAAAATGCAGCACCAGAATTATTTTGTGTTACATATGCAGTTGATGATCCCAATAGTACCGTTGTGCCGTATTCAAAACGGACATCAGTAGAGACTGGACCATTACCCATAAATGCACCGTTTACGGTTGCCTGTGTTTGGGTAACACTGGTTGCTGCCATTGTGATCATTGTTGGAGCTGCGGCAAAAGCGGGGATAGCAGTAAAGAGACCACCAGCGATGATTGTTCCAAGCACTATAAATTTTTTGATTTTGTTTTGCATATATTTTGTAATAGTTCCTTTTGTTACTTTTACACTCTTATTGTATCACTTTTTATAGTAATTGTCAATAGGCATAAAACCCTTTAAAATAGGTACTAATTAAGACGCGGGAACTTCTCTTTACTTACAGAAAATTACTGTTATAATCATAAAAGCTTTGTACTGGATAATCGCTCTTAGGGTAATGCTCTAGGGGAGGAAAGTCCGAACACACCTTTGATTTCGGTCAAAGAGCAGGGTAGCGGGTAACGCCCGTCTGGAGTAATCCAAGAGGTGCGAGCAGAAACGCCAATGTCGAAAGACTAGGGTTCCGATTTATCGGAATTGTCATATAGTGATATATGGATGAAACGGCAAAATCCTTACTTGTGTGCAAGATCGTGTCCCGATCGAAAGATCGCGGAAGAATCGCTTGAGCTTCAGAGTAATCTGGAGCCTAGATAAATGATTGTCAGTTTGGCTTCGGCTAAACCACAGAATTCGGCTTATAGGTACAAAGCAAAACAATGAGAAAGGCGCCCTAATCGGGCGCTTTTTTCTATGTAATATGGCCTCATTTTTAACGTCATAATGGGAAAGCGCATCAATAGACACACCATTGACTTTGTGTCAAATATGTGATATTGTATACGTGGCTTAAAAACTAAAAATCTAAACCAAAAAAATCAAAAAAAGACTAAATGAAGAAAGTTTACTCAATGAAGTTTCAGGCGCTAGTGGCGTTTGTTATCTTCGCCCTGGCTGGGGTTAGTACAGTACATGCACAACAATTTGGTGCAATCATGACTCTTAAAAACGGACAAGGGTCCGTAATTGTAAACACAACTGTTCATAATATGGATAGTTTAGGTACGGTGATGGGGTACAGACTGGTGCACGTTTCAAATAAAGACACGATGTTTCCGGTAATTGGATCAAAATATGATTCATTCCCGAGCATTGGTCCACGTGTTTTCAGTGATACTATTCCCACTTCTGTATCGTATCCGGTTTACAAGTATGTTCAGGAGTTTGTAACTAAAAGAGATACAGCTGGGATGATTGATTCAGCGCTTGTATTTCACAAAATTGATTCAGTAGTGGTAACCCCACCATATGATTCAGTGAGTATGGTACTGCAACAACCGGTCTCAGGGTTAACAACTTTTAGCTTTACGGGAGATTTCAATCCAGGCTATGGTCATGGTCATGTGTGGGTGGTTGTCAGTTATGGTGATTCGGTATTTCAAAATCCCGTTTACACGTATCCTGTCGGAAAGACGGATATTGATCCCATAATTGGTACAAACAATCAAATACAGAATGTCACCATTTCAATCGTTGAAGGTTCTCAGCACGATTTGTATTCATATAAGGTGTATATGAAGAGTGATGAGTTACCGTACATTGATTCATCTGAAGTATTTAAAGGGGTTACTTTATCAGGACCTGGTCCTGCTTCGGTGAGTAGTATGAAGTCATTATTTACTGGTCCCGATACAGTGCAATACAGCGTGGATGTTACAACAAATAATCTTGCAACAGTGGATACGAGTTTTGAATATCTCGATTCACTCAAGAAAAAATTGTTTGCATACACAGTGCATACACTTGTCGGTCAGCCAGGAAATACGACGCTTGTGAATACTTTCCATGGTGATTCTTCACAGACAGACTACTGGATTTGTGATTGTGTTAAAAACGCACTGAATCCGGTACCGGTTTGTAATAACATCAAAAAAGTAACCACACGACAAAAAACTGTCGTATCTGACTTCAGAATTGATTCCGCGTATGCTGTTGGTGCTGGACATTACAAAGTTCACTACACCGTTTTTGCTGCAACAAATGATGGTTGGTATCTTGATGTGCAGGCGGGAGTTCATCCGAATTACTCACCTCAATTCATAAATGATACCTTACCAAGTGCTGGTCCTGGAATAACAACAGGTATAATAGATCTTCCGGGCTTGCCCTATGGAGACACTGTTGATGTGACTATTTCCGGCATTAATTATTTGTTCACCAAATCAGTTTCGCAGGGAGTTGTGATTGTTACTTTTGTAGTCCAGTCTCCGGTATCTGTTGATTCATTTAATGTGACTCCGGGGACAATTCCCTGCAATAGTCATGCGACGCTTTCATGGAATACCACGAATGCATCGAGTGTTTCAATTGACCATGGAATTGGAGTGGTTCCTGTAAACGGGACTATTAGTACTGGTAACTTAAGTATCACAACCACATTTACGATTACT
>JAHFNN010000081.1 GCA_023267315.1 Candidatus Nomurabacteria bacterium
ATTGTTCCTGATAAAGGTTGGCAGTGGCACCGTTTCATTTTTATGAAGGTTGCCGGCGGATCATGGAGCCAAATCTCTCCCCGCACTCGAAATATCGTATGAAGTTATACACTCATGGTAGCACGTTTTATTGTGACGGCAAATACGCCATTGGGTCCAAGTATCCGGCAATTGGTGAAACTGGTTGTGTAAGCATTCTTCCAACGCAGGATTTTGATGGCAAACTTTTTACACTTACTGCATCTCGTGCATACACTGAGACGTGCAAGTGCGGCCCAGTGGTGTAGCCCGTGTTTCCGCTGTACCCAACAATATCCCCACGCGATACTTGCTGACCCTCGGTGACTTTAATTAAAGAGAGGTGTCCAAAAGTGCTTGCGAGCCCATCGTTGTATTTAATCAGAATGAATTTACCAAACGAAACACCATTACATTGCGCATCAGTATCACCAATACCCGCAACCACTCCATCAGCCATAGCTTTAACTGGTGTACCGATTGATGCGGCGAAATCGGTACCGTTGTGTGAGCCACTTGCGTAAAGGCGTACAGAGTCGACGGTACGACCGAATTGCTGAGTAATACGAATCGAATCAAGTGGCCATGAGAGCGGTGATGATCCTGCTTTTGGCAACAAACTTGGATTTAAGACATACTGCAATTGAGATTCATATTCGCGCAAATCTTTTTCGAATGCGTCTTTTTTTGCGAGTCGATCTGCAAGCAGAAGTTTATATCCTGATTCTTGGTTTTTTGTTTCCTTCAAAAGTTTGTTTTTTTGCGCGATTGTTCCATCAACAATTTTTTTCTGGTCTGAAAGATCACGTTTGAGTGACTCTAATTCCGCTTTTGCTTTCTCTGTGACCTTCTTCGTATCTTCAAGATCGGCTTTTGCGTTACCGAGTACATCGATACGATTTTTTATTTTTGAATTGAATTGTGTAACCTCATCGATTGCTTGCCAGCTGTCAGAAATATTATCACTTGAAACAAGGAGGTACGGTAGTGGCACTTCATCCATCTTTTGTTGGAATCGGACTGATTCAGATAATGCGCTCTTGTGTTCACCGATACGAGAGGATTTATCATCGATCTGAGTTCCCAAATTAGCAATTTGAGTATTTTTTTGATTTATTTTCTGTTGCGTCACACTGATTTGCGCGTAGAGTTTCTTCGTCGTGATATCAAGTTCTTTAATATTCGATGAGAGTGTTTCTTTTTGAGTACCCAAGGTTGCAAGTTGGCCTTGGTATTTGGCAATTTCTTGTTCAAGCTTGGCGATATCAGCATTTTGAGCGTCAATTTTTGCTTGGAGTTCTTCAGCGGTTACTGCGTGTACGATATGATTGCCAACAAAAAAACATACGGCAAGTACCAAAGCAACAACGGCAAAAATCGATACTGTACGTGTACGTGTCATGTACACACATTCTACTTCGATAGCGCGTCTATTGCAATTTTAAGGCGTGAGAGTGTTTCCTTTTTACCGAGAACACCGGCAATAACGAACGGATCAGGAGATTTATCAAGACCTGAGAGCGCAAGGCGCATTGGGTGTAATGTACCGCCCTTTTCTTTATCCTGTAGGTACTCCATTATCTCCTCTTTTACATGGTCGACGTCAAAGTCTTCATCTTTTGAATACGAGAGCAGATCGTAAATTCCCTGTAAGTTTAGAATAGTTTGGTCTTTTGGTGTTGTTTTCCAGAGTAATTTTTCGGGCAGATACTTTGGAGTTTCAAAAAAATAAGTAAGCTCACCTTCGTCATACATTTTTACGAGATCACTTCCTTTAGATATTCGGTCAAGAAGTATTGGAGCAAGACGTGTGAGCATTTTTCCATTATCTATTTTTTCTTTCATATTCTCTGGTATGAATGCAGATATGTAATTTTTGAAATCATCTGCGCTCATTTTCTTTAAGTATTCGCGGTTATACCAATCAAGTTTCTCCAAATTAAAAACTGCGCCAGCTTTCCCCACTCTGTTTAGATTAAACGTTTGCACAAGCTCATCAAACGAAAAGATTTCTTGAGGGGTACCTGGGTTCCAGCCCAAAAATGCTACGAAATTTATAAGTGCTTCTGGTAAGTAGCCTTTTTCTTTATAATCGAGCACTGCAACATCTCCTTGTCGTTTTGAAAGTTTTGATTTATCGGTATTCAAAAGAAGTGGCAGATGCGCAAACACTGGTGGTGTCCATCCCAGATATGAATAGAGCTGTAGATGTTTGGGTGTTGAAGAAATCCATTCATCTCCACGAACAACATGCGAAATTTCCATCTCATGATCATCAACAACTACTGCGAGGTGATATGTCGGATATCCATCAGATTTCAAAAGTACCTGATCGTCGACGTCAGTATTTTTAAATGAAACTTCTCCATGGATGAGATCGTTCCAAGTGGTCTCTCCATCGTCGGGCATATTGAGGCGAACTACGTGATTTTGATTTTCAGCGAGTTTTTGTGCGACCTCTTCTTTTGTAAGATTTTTACAAAAGCCATCATATCCAGGTGGTAGTTTATTTTTTTGTCGCTCTTCACGAACTTGAGCTAATCTTTCTGGTGTACAAAAACAATAATATGCTTGCTTGTTGGCAATGAGTTGGTCGGCATATTTTTTATATATCGAAAGACGCTCAGACTGAATATACGGGCCATGAGAGCCTATCTGAGCGATGGATTCACTTTGGAGTGTAACTCCTTCATTTGGCACAACATTTGCCCAATAGAGCGATTCCAGGATGTTTTTAACGCCACCTTCGACATATCGTTCACGATCAGTATCTTCTATACGAAGCAAAAATGTCCCGTTATTTTTTTTTGCTACCAGATATGCATAAAGTGCTGTTCGGAGCCCTCCAACATGCAAAAAGCCTGTTGGTGATGGTGCGAATCGAGTGACGATTTTTTTATCTGACATGAGAAAATAATAGCAATTTTAAAGCTTTTATACGACTTGACAATATCTTATATATGTTTTATTTCTCGTGTGTGAGCGCAATATGCACAATCTCCGCGCCGATTCTTTGAGCTGCATTACCGCCCGCAAAATTCTTTGCTGCGATAGACATCAATTCCATTTTCTTTTTGTCAGTCACAATTTTTTCTATTTCAGCCATAAGGATGTGCGGTTTAAGATTTACTTCTTCAAGCACTTCACAGGCACCGCTTCGTGCGTATGCGAATGCGTTCTTTCTTTGATGATCACCATTTGAATTGGTAATCGGAATGATGATTGAAGGTTTTCCCCATGAAGCAATTTCAAAAATAGTGGATCCTGCGCGAGAAACAATAATTGTGGCAGCTCCTGCAGACATCTTGATTGCGAGCGGGTTTAGGAATGCGAATGGTTTGTATCTATCTTTGTACTCACTCGTTTCTAAAATGATTGTGAGACGTGTTTTAATATCATCGATATTTTTCGAACCCACCTGATGGATGATTTGATACTTTTTCACCAATTCTGGAAGCGCATCAACAATAGAGTCATTGATAATTTGCGAGCCCTGCGATCCACCCATGATGAAAATAACGGGAACTGCAGGGTTGAGTTTTAAATATTCAAATGCGCCTTCTTTTACTGGTTCCACAATTTCCGCGCGAATTGGCTGTCCTGTATGTGCGGTATTATTCTTTGGGAAATATGTCCCTGCTTCAGGGAAAGAGACAGCGACACGAAGTGCGTGTTTACCAAACCATCGATTCACTCGTCCTGGTACAGAGTCTGATTCATGAATGACGATCGGAATACGAAGAATGAGTGCAGCCATAAGGACTGGGAAGCTTGCGTATCCTCCCGTACCCACCACAACGTCCGGAAAGATTGAGTACACTTGAAAAATAGCTTTGACTGTCCCCCACCCCATTCTAAAAATATCGAAGAAATTTTGAATTGAAAAATATGTCCGCATTTTTCCAGCGGTCACTTTGACAAAGACGAGATTATTTTCAAAAAGAGAATTCT
>JAHFNN010000082.1 GCA_023267315.1 Candidatus Nomurabacteria bacterium
CTCTCACGCAGGCACAGCAAGCATTTGATCCAGATGCAATGAATCAGCTAGTGACTGCATCAAGTCAAATCAAGTCTGCGAGAGAGTTGTTACAAAAACATGTGGCAGTTTCCAACATGTTTGCCGTGCTTCAGTTGAACTTGTTACCTCAAGCCCGCTTTAGTACGTTTGAATTTGAACGGACTGGAGATGCTACCGTCACCTTTTCTGCCACACTTGAAGCGTCATCATACGCACTGATGGCAGAACAATCATTTCTTTTTTCCAAAATCCCCTATATTACCAATCAAGTATTTTCAACACTGAATTTAACTGATAAAGGAGCAGTGACCGCAACCTTCCGTGCAACCATAGACCCAACATTGATCTCCTATGTAAAGGCCGTACAAAACATACCGTCATCTCTCGGGGGAGCACCTCCAAGTGAACTGATACTGACACAACCTTCTTCGGGAGCAACAACAACACAACCATAATAATGAAAAACATCTTTTCAATTATCATTATAGCTCTCTCGTTAGGTCTTGGATTTTTCTACGCCAAACCTGAATACGACAAGATCTCTGTATTACGTGAACAGAAATCAGCATACGAAGATGCTCTATCAAAAGCAAAGCAATTACGAACACTCCGTGACTCGCTCATTGCAGACTACTCCTCTATTTCTGACGCAGATAAAACTAAATTAGCACATATTATTCCCGTTGCCTTAGATCCGGTAAAACTGACTTCAGATATGAACGTTGTTGCATCAAATCACAGTTTGTTTCTTCACGATGTCAAGGTTTCTGATGCCAATACATCGGCTGACTCATCACGCACTGATGTATTGGCAACTAACGAATCCAAACCATATAGTGTCACCTCGATTTCTTTTGTCACGTCTGGGCAGTATCCAAATTTTGTTGCATTTCTCCGTGACCTTGAGTCAAGTGTCCAGTTGATTGATATAAAAAAACTTTCTATTAGTGTCAGTCGTCAGTCTTCCGGCATACTTGATTTCCAAAGTATCATCGATACATATTCAGTTAATACGATGAATAATTCTAGCACCCAATAATACACATGGAAGCACTTAAAAAAAACAAAACATTACTCATACTATTTGCAGTCGTTCTCTTTATTTTTATTGGCTACTTTACTTTTTTTAACGGAGGAGGTACAACGACGACACCAAATGAAAATAATAGCACGCAGGTGGTTGGACAAAATGTCTTAAATCTTCTTCACAAAATTTCTGTTGTCTCCATCGACACCACTATTTTTAGCAGTCCTATATGGACTAATCTCCGTGATATTTCAAGCCCACTTCCTACGAATACTCCGGGAAAATCAGATCTCTTCGGAGCCTTAGGCCAATCAGGAACTGCCTCTTCTGTAAGTAGATCACGGTAATAGGATGATATCGTAGTAGAATTTCAATTCGATGACGAACAATATTGTTGATATTTTAGTTGAAAAAGGTGTGGTATCGAAAGATAAAGCACCAGCTATTTTTGAGGAAGCTACTGCTTCTGCTATTTCCCTTGAACAAGCCTTACTTCGTCATGGGGTCAGTCCAGAAGATATTCTTCGAGCAAAAGGAGAATATCTCGATGTACCCACTCGTAGTCTTGAAGGAGTAGAGATTCCTCGATCAGTATTGGAACTTATCCCTGAAGAATCAGCTCGGTACTATAAATTTGTGCCGATTGCAGTCAATGATAGTGTACTTGAAGTCGGGGTAATCGATCCAGATAATATTGAAGCGCGAGATGCTCTCAATTTTATTGCTTCAAAAGCACAATTACCGTTTAAATTATTTCTTATATCTGAAGCTGATTTTGAAAAAGGGCTTGGCATGTACAAAGGCTTAACTGGCGAAGTGAACAAAGCACTTGGTGAACTAGAAACAGAATTAGGTGTTGATCAGGGAGCGCACGATGGTAAAAAAGCCATCCAAATGAATGTCGATGAGACAGCAAACGAAGAACCAGAAACTGATGAGGAAAAGTTGAGTCAAGAAGCTCCTGTTACTAAAATTGTCGCCACTATTTTACGGTATGCAACTGATGGCAATGCTTCAGATATTCACATTGAACCTGGTCGAGAGAAATTCAAAGTTCGTTTTCGTGTCGATGGTGTGCTCAATACGAGTTTGGTACTGCCGTCTAAAGTGCATTCAGCAGTGGTTGCTCGTATCAAGATTCTCTCCAACATGCGTCTTGACGAGAAGCGAAAACCACAAGACGGCAGATTTACTGCTCGTATCGAAGATCGTAAAATTGATTTTCGTGTATCAACTTTTCCCACTTACTTTGGTGAAAAGGTGGTGATGCGACTTCTCGATCAACAAAAAGGTGTACGAAAAATGGATGAATTAGGACTTTCTTCTCGTAACCTCGCGCTCATTCGATCTGCAGTAAAACGCCCGTATGGCCTCATTTTGATTTCTGGACCAACTGGTTCTGGAAAGACATCAACACTGTACTCCATGCTTATGGAAATTGATCGTGAACATCAAAATGTACTCTCTCTGGAAGATCCGATTGAATACAATATTGAAGGTATGTCCCAATCCCAGGTTCGACCAGAAATTGACTACACCTTTGCGTCTGGACTACGCACGACATTACGCCAAGATCCTGATGTGATTATGGTTGGTGAGATTCGTGATAAAGAAACTGCACAACTGGCTATCCAAGCCGCGCTGACCGGTCACTTAGTGTTATCAACTATTCACACCAACTCTGCAATAGGAGTTATTCCGCGTCTTATTGACATGGGGGTTGATCCATACTTGATTGCACCAACATTGATTCTGGCTATGGCACAACGGTTGGTTGCTGCACTCTGTCCTGATGCTGGAAAAGAAAAAATAATTGAAGGAAGCCTGAAACTTTTTATCGATAATCAGTTTGCTGATTTACCAGAGGAATTTAAGAAAGGCCTGCCTTTTACCAAAAAAATGTATGAAATTGCTCCTTCATCAGATTGCCCAAACGGTACTCGCGGTCGTATAGCTGTTATGGAAGTAATGGAAATGGGAAAAGAAATGGAATCAGTTATTTTAAAAGAACCAACTGAAGAAGCATTATGGAAAGTTGCTCGCTTCAAAGGCATGATGACAATGAAAGAAGATGCTATACTTAAAGCAATGAATCGACAAATCCCTTTTGAAGAAATGAATTCATTGTAGCCTATGCCAGAAGAAAACACCGAACAAAACAAAGAAGGAAAAACCAGTATATTCATCATTGATGATGATAAATTTCTTCTCGATATGTATTCGCTCAAGTTTCGTAATGCAGGACTTGGAGTTGAAGTAGCATTTAGCAGTGCTGAAGCAATGAAACGCCTGAAAGAAGGATTTGCGCCACACATTATTCTTCTTGATATTATTATGCCAGGTATGGATGGAATAGAATTATTGAAAACAATTCGTACCGAAAAGCTGTCACCACAATCAACGATTATTTTGTTAACTAATCAGGCTGATGATGCTGATAAAGTACAGACACTGGGTATTGATGGATTTATTATTAAGGCAATGAATGTTCCGTCAGAGGTTGTACGGCAAGTCCTGGATATTTATAAAAAAAGGAATAAGTCTACGAATAACCACGAATAAGATCGAATATTACGAATATGAATACATATCAACACCATACAAATATTCTTTTTTTAATTCGTGTCATTCGATATTATTCGTATAATTCGTAACTATGGATTACAAAAAAGAACTTGATGAACTCGTAAGTTTAGTGATTGATAAGAATGCCTCTGATCTTCATTTGGCTGAAGGTAGAATTCCTATTATACGAGTGGCAACCGAGCTTATCTCATTGCTAAAAAAGGAACCAACCTCACGAGTTGATGCCAAAGGGTTTCTTGATATATTGATCGATCAGCGACAAAAAGAAATATTTTTGGAACATAAAGAAGTTGATTTTGCCTATGATCATAAAGGTCAGGTGAGGTTTCGTG
>JAHFNN010000083.1 GCA_023267315.1 Candidatus Nomurabacteria bacterium
AATGGATGCTGGGGTTCCCATTAAAGAACCAGCTGCTGGTATTTCTATTGGATTAGCCAAAGACGAAGAATCTGGTAAATATAAAGTCTTAACTGACATTCAAGGACCAGAAGATCACTACGGTGATATGGATTTCAAAGTTGCAGGAACACGTAAAGGAATAACTGCACTTCAACTTGATATTAAAGTTGACGGAGTACCACCACAGATTTTAAAAGAAGCATTACTGCAAGCAAAAGATGCGCGACTAAAAATTCTTGATGCTATTGAAAAAGAGATTTCGGCACCACGCGCTGACATCTCTCCAAACGCACCAAAGATTCTCATTTTGAAAATCAAAACTGATCAGATTGGTCTCGTAATCGGTGGGGGAGGAAAAACAGTAAACGGAATCAAAGACAAGACCGGTGCAGAAATCACACTTGAAGATGATGGTACAGTGTTCATCACTGGTAAAAATGGTAGTGCTGAAGCAGCAAAGAAAATGGTAGAAGCAATCGTAAAAGAATGGCAGATGGGAGATGTTGCTGAAGGAGAGATTATAAAAATTTTGGAAATCGGAGCAGTAGTAAAAATTTCTGACTACGCAGATGGACTCGTGCACATTTCAGAAATCGCACCATTCCGCGTGAACCGAGTGACCGATGTGTTGAAAGAAGGGATGCGTGTACCGGTAAAAATTGTTGGTGTTGATCGCGAACGCGGACGTATCTCACTTTCAATAAAAGAAGCGGATAAAAACTTTATTAAAAATCCGTATCCACCACAAACACCACCAGCAGCTTCACAACCAACAGCATAATAGTGAACCACAAAAAGACCTCGGCCAAAACCGAGGTCTTTTTAATAGACTACAGAAAAAAACAAAAACAAGGTAAAATAGATTTTATGGGACCAGACGATAATCAAATACCAAAACCTCCGCTGCCACCGCTTGCACCACAGAAACCACAAGCCGACGCACCTCTAGATATTCCACCAGCACCACCATCCGATCTTGGATCATTTCAAAACCAAGTTGTCCAAAAAGTTGATGAGGTATTTCATCCAGAAGAAAATGAAATGGTTCAAAAAAGAAAGATGCCAATTCAGCACGGCCTCGAAACATATGCAGGCGACATGGCAGATGCGGTACGCATGGGTGAGACATCAATCATAAAAATTGCGATGGCAGAAAAAAAACGACAAGAAGAAAATCAAGAAGCAACATCTCCAACATCTTCTCGTAATAGAAATTTTATTGTGATCAGTATTGTATGTCTTTTAATTGGTGGAGCTGCAATTTATTTGGGACTACATCGAGTACCAGCTCGTGTACAAGTACAAACACCCGCACCACAAACACAGTCAATTATTTATGCCGACAGTGTTACTGAAATAAATACTGATGGAGTAAACCGCGACACATTGGTTGGAGATATTAACGCAGCAATGACAAATGCTCAATTGAAACCTGGGGAGGTCTTAAATATTTTTGTAACAAAAGGACAAGACCAAACAAAGGTGACACTTTCATCAAGTGAATTCTTTGCCCTGCTGAAGACCAACATCCCACCACCACTCACGCTCGCACTCAAAGATAATTTTATGTTGGGTGTGTATGGGGGAGATACAAACAGTCTCTTCATGATTTTCAAAACTGATGTCCCTGACGATGCCTACGCGAGTATGCTTTCATGGGAACGAAAATTATTTTATGATTTATTTCCAATCTTCAAAATTGATGTGTCGGGAGACCGGGCACAACTGGTTGATCAGAATTTCACGGATACACTTATACAAAATAAAGATGCACGCGCAATCAAAGACAATGCTGGAAATATCGCCTTCTTTTATTCATTTGTAGATCAATCGACACTCCTCATTGCAGAGAATCCAAAAGTATTAAGTGAAGTCCTCGCACGAATATACTCAAAGAGTACTAATCCCACCAACTAAATAGCGCTTAGCGCTATAATTTGTACATGCTACATAAGCTATGCTACTCTTGTATATATGGATACAAAAATTGCAAAACAAAAATTAGAAGAAGAGAAAAGTAAACTCCTTGAAGAACTCAAAGAACTCGGGCGAGTAGTAGATCCTGCAACTGGTGAATGGGGAGCAGTACCAGAAGATGGTGGCCGAGAAGCAGATGAAAATGATCTGAGTGATAAATTTGGAGACTATGAAGAGAAAAGCTCACTCATGCCAACTTTGGTTGCACGGTTCGACGAAGTCTCCCTTGCACTCAAAAAGATTAGCGATGAAACCTATGGTACCTGTATCGTTTGTGGAAAGGCTATTGAAGAAGATCGCCTCGCTGCCAATGTAGCAGCAACCACCTGCAAAGCTCACATGAACTAAGTATTGTTAGTAGTTAGCTGTTTGTTATTTAATTTTTATGTCTTTTTCTCGAGTATATTCGGCCCAAACACATGGCCTCTCGGGCACCATCATCTCTGTCGAAACAGACCTCAATCGAGGTCTGTACTCGTTTTCAATTGTCGGACTTCCTGATAAAGCTGTGGAGGAGGCGCGCGACCGCGTCGGAGCAGCACTGAAGAATTCAGGATTTGCATCTCCAAAATCAAAAAACCAAAAAGTAGTCATCTCACTCTCACCGGCAGACATCAAAAAGGAGGGTTCGTATTTTGATGTGGCTATAGCGGTGGGATATTTGCTTTCATCTGAAGAGATTGAATTCGACCCCAAAGGAAAGATGTTCTTGGGAGAACTTTCATTGAATGGCGAGCTAAAACCAATCAAAGGAACCTTGCCGCTGGTTCAAGAAGCACAAAAAAGAGGGTTCACTGAAGTGTACGTACCCGAAGAAAATGCAGAGGAAGCAGCCCTTATTCAAGGTATCACTATTTATGGGGCAGGAACCTTTCATGAAATTGTTGAACATATAAATACAAAAAAGGGTGCGGTACAGAAGAAGCTTACCGCTCGAGAGACAACAAAAATTAATGCTGACGATTTTATTCCTGGTATTGATTTCTCAGATATTAAAGGGCAGGAAGGTGCGAAGCGTGGATTGGAAATTGCCGCAGCAGGTGGACACAACATCTTGATGTATGGACCACCAGGCACTGGAAAGACGATGCTTGCAAAAGCATTCGCGGGAATTCTTCCACCAATCACCCGTGATGAAATTTTAGAAATCACTGGCATCCATTCAGTAGCGGGAACGCTTACAGAAGGAGTGATGCCACATCCGCCATTTCGATCTCCACATCACACATCCTCATATGTGGCAGTCATCGGTGGAGGAGTTTTTCCAAAACCGGGCGAGGTCACTCTGGCGCATCGTGGCGTATTATTCCTCGACGAATTTCCAGAATTCGAGAAGCGCGTAATCGAATCATTACGACAACCGCTCGAAGACCATATTGTCTCAATTTCTCGCGCCAAAGGCTCACTCTCATTTCCTTCAAATTTCATTCTTGTTGCCGCTATGAATCCGTGTCCGTGTGGATATGCAGGATCAAAAATAAAACAATGCATATGCACTGCAGCAGATTTAGCGCGCTACAACCGAAAGATGTCTGGGCCAATTCTCGACCGTATCGACATTGCAGTATCTGTTGGTCCCGTAGAATACAGTCGATTAAATGACGCCACAAAAGATGGTGACGAAAGTCGGGTGATTCGTGACCGAATCGAAAAAGCGCGCATTATTCAACGAAAGCGTTTTGAGAGAGCACTCTATAGAGAAAAACTAAATTCAGAAATGAATGTGAAGCATATAACTGAAATGATCCCACTTTCAAAAGAAGTACAGGAAATACTCGAAAACAGTGCGCGACAACTCAATCTCTCTGCCCGCGCCTATCATCGAGTGATGAAAATAGCTCGCACGATTGCAGATTTAGATAATAAAGAACAGGTAGAAGTACCACACATCCTTGAAGCGATCCAATACCGCCCAAGAATCACTACTTAGTCTATTTTTAGTAAATATCTA
>JAHFNN010000084.1 GCA_023267315.1 Candidatus Nomurabacteria bacterium
TCCAATCCTTTTTCTGCGAGTCGAGTTCGTTGATTTCCTTCAAATGAAAATGGTTTTGTAACAACCGCAACAGTGAGAATGCCTTGCTCTTTTGATGCGCGTGCGACAATTGGCGCTGCTCCAGTACCAGTACCACCACCCATTCCACAGGCGATGAATACCATGTCTGCACCTTTGATGACATCTTGTATTTCTGATTTGGTTTCTTCAGCTGCTCGTTTACCAGTATCTGGATTCATTCCAGCGCCCAATCCTTTGGTAAGGTTTTTACCAATGTGAATTTTCTTTTCCGCAAGTGAATTGTGGAGGTCTTGTGTATCGGTATTCATACTGATGAATTCGACGCCTTTGACGCGAGAATTGACCATGTGGTTGAGTGCGTTCTTTCCTGAACCACCAACACCGATAACCTTGATGCGAGCAAATGATTGAATTTCTGGATTTATTTTAGCCATATGAATATGTGAAATATTAAAAAATTATAGAAATGTTTATAACGTAATACCTACCCGCCAGAGCTTTGTTAAAAGCCTGTAAAATAAGGAGATTTTAGCGGAATTGCTGGAGGGGTCTTCTATACTATAGAGAACAGAATGGGTGTTACGGATATACTATATACCTTACGTCACTAAAAGTAAAATCAAAAAATTCAGTCCCAAAAAGCAATATAAGAGTGCTATAAAAAATAAAATTCCACATGAAATTTCATTGGAATTCAGTATTTTGACCAGGGTCTATATTTGCCGTTACGGCATCAATTGTTTGCCAATACCCTTGAAAAAATCTTTGAATGCGGACCATGCTTCATTCTTTTCGCGTGGAGTGGTGCTTCCTTTTGGAACTAAACACAATCCAAGTGCAACAAACCAAGACGAGTCACGCATTTTATTTTTTGATGATGCGAAGAGATCAGTGCTTCCAATTTTTGTTGGAAGTTTGAGCATTGATTTTGATAATTCTTCAATGAGTGCGATTTGTGATCCACCACCAGTGAGTACGACACCTGCTGGCAAGAGCTCACTTCGCTTTAGTTTTTTCAAATGATTTTCGATGAGTTCAAAAATATCAACGAGACGTGCTTCGATTATTTCATCGAGTTTCTTTTTTGAATAGTTGCCGATAATACTTCCGACTTTCAGTCCTTCAGCTTCGTCGAGCGGAATACGGAGTCCTAATGCGATATCGTTGGTGATGTCTGTCGAGCCGATGGGGAATACGTGTAGGGAGATGAGCGCGTTATTTTCAAATACGGCGAGGGATACCGTTTCAGCACCGATATTTACGAGTACACATCCGACTGTTTTTTGTCGTTCTGTGAGGGCAATCCTACTAGCCGCTAGTGCTGCGGGTACGACATCAATCACTTCAATACCTACATTAGTAATAGATCCAATAAGTTCGTCTAAGTGTTGGGAAAGACAAGTAATAAAAAGTGTCTTTACTTCAAGCTTTACTCCTTTCATTCCCTCAGGTCGGCCATAAATTTCTTTACCATCTAATTTAAAAAATACGGGAATCGCGTCGATTACTTTTTTGTTTACGATGTTGAGTGCTTCTTCTGCTTCAGCAATTGCTTTCGTGATATCCAGTGCGGTTACTTCATTATCGGCTTTTGAGATGATGACATTTCCACTTGCGACTTGTGATGAGAGACTTGTACCACTGACTGAAACATATGCGCGTTTGATTTTTACACCAGAATTTTTTTCAGCATCAGCGACAGCTTTGCGTACTGAACGAGTGACATCAGTGCTGTTGATAACATATCCATGACGAACACCTTTTGTTTCTGAAGAACCGAGCCCAATGACACGAGGGATTTTTTCTCCGCGCATATACTCACAGACGACGACGCGTGTCGCCCAGGTACCAATATCAATGCCGACTACAATGTTTCGAATCATGTAAAGTTGAGAATATAAAAACAAACAATCACTGAGACCACTCTCTCATGTTGTGTAACTAGATTTTGTTGTAGTTTAAAAATAAAAGATAAGTACCACAACAAAACTAAGAGCCGAATTTTTTCAAAAATTTCTGCTCTTCTTTCTCCATTGTACTACTATGTTCCATTCCTTTCAAATGGAGCATTCCGTGGATAAACAAATAGCGACAAAATTTAGGATATGTCATGTCAAAATCAGGTGCTTGTGTACGCATTGATGGTATGTGCACGACGAGATCACCCGACTTTTTTGTGTATGAAAAAGAAAGTATGGTTGTGGCGTGGTCTTTATGACGGAATTGGTTGTTTAAGGCTCGTGATTCTTTCTCTGTAACGACGGCTATTCCCAACTCATAGTCCGCTCCCAAAATAGCGTCTCGAAGCTTCGCAAAAGGCAAGCGTGGAAGCTTGCCTTTTGTCTTATATGTAATCGTGAGTAGATTGTCTTTTGGCATTTATGATACTTTGCCCAATTTCTTCATTCGCTCGTACTCTTTTCGGCGCTTTAATTTCTTGAGCGCACCGGTTTTAACAACGAGTTTGGATGGCTTTCTTTCGTGGTAGCGGAGTGATTTAACCTTTGGCATAATACCCGCTTCTTGGACACGACGAGAAAAACGGCGGAGCAAGCTCGCGTTGTTTTCATTCGGATTTTTTCGCACATCGATATTAGTATTTACCATGCCCATGAGGATACCATACCTATTACAATTACGCAACAGGTAATTTACTGTATAAGCCTCTTGTGTAGTACTTAATCTTGTCCTATTGACTTAACACACATATTTGTTGTATTATTTTGCGACTTAAATAGTTCATTGAAAATAATTGGTTTGAGTTGATGGATCATTTTAGCGATTTATTACTAGATTGTTGAACTGATTCATTAACTAAATAATTTAACCAATTTATAATATATACAGAATATGGAAAATCTAATAAACCTTACAAGTGTATCGATTGCTGGATTGATAATCGTGTGTCTTTGGCTGTTGATTTCAAGGAATAATATTAAACTGAAACTACTTGTTTCCGAAGCGAAAGAATATATCTTGAGTTTCTACAATAATCCGGAAAGGATTCAGGATGCGTATCTACACGTAGAGGTATTGATAAAAAATATCGATTATGAAAAACACTCAGAGATCGAAATATTTTTTAAAAATACATTCGTGGATTTTATGACAGGAATGGCGTGGCGCTGCAAGAACCTGAAAACTTTTTTGGAAAAATTCAATCAAATTCGTCCAATGAGTCTTGGGGTTGGAATGAGAAATGTAATGATTCGTGAAATAATGGATACGGTCATTAATAATACGCAGTATAGAGTTATTGAACTTCTCAATAATTATATTGAAATTGCCTATTATGAAGATTTGCGGAGGATTCATAAAGCACTTATCTCATCGCATAGTGATTCAATTATGGTTAGAGAGGGCGAAGATTTTGAGGTAATGATTTTCTTCTATGTCTTAAGAAGTGGTCGTAAAGAGTTTCGTGAACTTGATGACACACTTATTAAAAAAATGGAATCACTATCTCAAAAAGATTCATCGCTTGCGCTATCTCGTGCGAACTCAAAAGATGATTCCTTTGATACTTTGATTGAAATTTACAAACGTGAATTTATCAGCAATCTGGATAAGAGAGACGTTGAGGAACGTTTGATTCGATTCAGGAAACAGTATGTAAAAGACCAGGAGGATCAAAATGTATCTGCAAAAGCAACGGAGCGGCTTAAGAAACTTCAAAGTGTGGACTTGATGACTAAAGCATCTTACCGCGACACGCAGGACATTAGAGATTAGAATTCCATTTATATGCATAAAGCCCTAAATAAATATTTCATTTATTTAGGGCTTTATTATTTTATAGCAAATCATCTGGATCCACTTGGATCGCATGAGTAGGGGGCAAGAGCTCGAGTTTACGGCGCAGTTCGGTGTCGCAAGTGCCTTCGCTCATAATT
>JAHFNN010000001.1 GCA_023267315.1 Candidatus Nomurabacteria bacterium
CGACCACGAGCACTCTGCCCCCAGGAATCAGTACACGTTTTGCCTCATTCAACATGGTGGTTGTATCTTCTACTTGAAATAGTGTATTCCCTATAACCACTATATCAACGCTACTATCGGCGAGATGTGTACCATTGATTTTTTCTACATCACCGTATATGTAATCAATGTTAGAAAGATGGTGCTCTCGTGCATCATGTGCAATACGAGTCAACATATCTTTTTGTATATCAATTGCATATACACGACCAGTAGCACCTAACGCTCGAGCGACTGCAAACGTATAATGACCAGAACCAACACCAAAATCTGCAATGTACTGACCAAACTGAATTCCCAAAGCATCAACATTTTTCTCTGGATCAGAAAAGAGAGGCATAGGTATATTATAGTATGTATATATGTGAAAAGAAACTACCTAATAAAAGCAGCCGTGTCGTCCATCCTCGGAGCAAGCTTCGAGGCTTTGGCGACACGAACCAGGGCTCTTATGTTCGTAGAAGAATCGGCCACCGCCGATACTGTTTCTACCAATTCTCGTAGCTCTGCTACGAGATATTTCCCGAATAAAGAGGTATCGACTCCAGAGCAAGCTCTGGACTCGAAGCAGTGTTCGCTTCGCTCACCACTTCACCCCGTAGCAAGCTACGGGATATTCTTTGTTTCCTGCACTTTGCTCGGAAATGAGAAAGAATACTTTCTCATTTCGCTCGCTACGTTTGGAAATAAACAGAGTTCAAAAGGAAAACCCCATAGCAACATGCTACGGGGCTCAATCGGTCACTGACGTCAGAGATTTAGAAAGTGTCAAAAAACTCATCAGCGCCAGTGATTACAAGGATACACATGGTGCACAGTATGAGTAACACGAAATCACAAATACTGCTGATGAGTTGAAAAGGAAATGTAATGATTTTTTTAATCATTCTTCGTCCTTTTTCTCTGATTTATTAGGTTTATTACCGATTAAAACGATAGTTGAGTATTTGGACGAAGTTCCCACACAAGTAGCGATGGGGAAACCAATAAACAAGATAAGTGCTACCACAAGCATAATACATCCTATTGTATTCATACTTATCCCTTCTCATCCTGATTAAGGACTTTTCCTTTTTTGTCTTCATGAGGAAGAAGCTTATGTCCGTACTTAAAACCGAGAATTGCTATTGTCAGACACACAGTCACTGCAACAATAACATTTCCCCATTGGACTTGCATAGAACACCTCCGTATTCACTATACATAAGTACAAATTTATATACAAATTGATTTATTTTTTGATTTGAAAAATAATAGTGAGGTCTCTCGAACTTTCAAATGTGAGTGATATACAAGGAAAGCCCTGTAGCACACAATCGCCACAGGGCCTGATTAGAGAAGAGTTACAGATTACGAAGACATGTTCTGATACCAAACACCCGTATCAGACCAAGGAATACGCCGATAAGTAACAGCACATTCCAAGGAAAAAGAAGGATTTTTTTGATCATCATTTCCCCTTGTCATCCATAGGTGGTTCTTTCGAACTTCCTACAAAACTATATATCACCGCGATAGCCAGAAATAGAATCAGCATCAGCCATTGCATTCGCATAGAACACCTCCTTGTCTACTATACAATAGTAAAAGATTTTTTGCTATGAAAACCAAACACTAAGATTTCTAGAACTTTCAAATGTGAGTGAGGTCGCTTATAAATTTTGAAAAAGTCTCGGAGACGTACTGGGTGTACGGCGGAGAGACTTTTTCAAAATTTAGAAGATGAGATCGCTCACATTTGGAAGTTCTATAGGCAGATCAAAGAGGCAATGGAATCCCCCTCGCGCAACTTCATCACTCGTACACCCTGTGTCTGTCGACCAAGTACGGGAATCTCCTTGGCATCGACTCGAATGACTTGAGATTTTTTAGAAATTGCTACTACTTCTGCCTCATTGCTTTCAAATATTTTTGCAGAAATGAGTTGACCGGTTTTAGCAGTTACGTTTGCAGTTTTGATACCCGATCCGCCACGTTTTTGAATTTTATATTCATCAATATCAGTCCGTTTACCATATCCATTATGCGAAATAACCATCAGTGTTGGACTATTGAACTCTTTCGAAACCGTTTCAGCAGAAATAATACGGTCCCCTTTGCCAAGTTTCATTCCTCGAACACCCATGGCGGTGCGTCCCATTTCTCGAATATCACTCTCTTTAAAGTGAATTGATTGGCCCTTGCCAGATACCACCATCATGGTGTCGCCTTTGTGAACAAATGATGCGGAAACAAGCTCATCACCTGCATCCAGTTTGATTGCAATGATTCCTGAAATACGTACATCATGGAACGATGATGCTCCACATTTCTTGGCCACACCATTTTTAGTCACCATCATCAGCCCTGTTCCTGTGTTTGTTTCTGATTTTTTCTCTGCTTGTTTCATTTGTTTTGGCATAGGCAAGACTGACGTGATCTTTTCACCGTCTGTAAGTGGCAAAAAATTCATCACTGACTTGCCTTTTGTTGCACGACGCCCTTCGGGAATATCATACATTTTCGTTTGATAGGCTTTTCCCTTGTTGGTAAAGAAAAGTAAATCAGAGTGAGTCGAAGCAACTAAAAGCATGGTCACAAAATCCTCTTCTTTGGTATCAAGATCTACTACGCCAACCCCTCCGCGCTTCTGTTTGCGAAATTCATCCGGATGTGTTCGTTTTATATACCCGCCGGCAGTTAAGACCAGAGCATTTTCTTCATCAGGAATGAGGTCTTCTAAAGAAAGCACTTTAACGCCACCTTTGACAATCTTGGTACGGCGTTCATCACCATACTTTTCCTTAATTTCTTTTAGTTCATCTTTGATAATACCGAGAATTTTTTTAGGACTTGTCAAAATAGTTTTCAGTTTCTCGATCAGCTCCTGGATTTGTTTCAGTTCATCTTCGATTTTCTTGCGTTCCAGTCCTGCCAAGGTTTGTAAACGCATGGCCAGAATTGCTGCAGTTTGTATCGGTGAAAATGTAAATGTTTTTTGAAGTTCGAGATTTGCAGTTGGAACATCACGGGCCGCACGGATTATTTTGATTACCTGATCAATATGATCAAGGGCTTTAGAAAGACCGAGGAGGATATGCTCGCGCTCAAGGGCCTTGCGGAGATCAAATTCTGTACGTTTTTTGATCACTTCCACACGATGGAGAATAAATTGTTCGAGAATACTTTTGAGCGACAAGGTTTCTGGTACACCATCGACGAGTGCCACCATATTAAAGTGGAATGTTTCCTCTAATTGAGTATGCTTATAGAGTTGATTGAGTACGTTTTGCGGATGACTACCTCCTTTTAGCTCGATTACTACACGGATATCTTTGGCTGACTCATCACGAGCCCCTTTGATACCGTCAATTTTTTTGTCCCGGACGAGATCGGCAATTTTGACCAAGAGACCCTCGGCTTTGTTCACTCGATATGGGATAGAAGTGATAACGATTTGGAATTGCCCGGCTTTATTTTCCACAATTTCTGCTTCCCCACGCACCACGACCCCTCCACGGCCAGTGGCATAGGCATGAGCAATGTCTTTAGAGTTAAAAGCGATGCCACCAAGCGGAAAATCTGGACCTTTGACGAACTGAAGTAAATCATCAGTTGTTGCTTCATTGTTATCTATCAAATAGGTTGTTGCATCAATAATCTCTCCAAGGTTATGAGGAGGGATGTTGGTGGCCATACCAACGGCAATACCAAGTGTCCCGTTGAGAAGGAGATTTGGTACTGCAGTCGGCAATACCCGTGGTTCTTTTTTGGTATTGTCGTAGTTTGGAATAAACTGAACGGTTTCTTTTTCAATATCACGCAATAATTCTGCCGAAAGTTTAGACATCTTGGCCTCGGTATATCGCATA
>JAHFNN010000015.1 GCA_023267315.1 Candidatus Nomurabacteria bacterium
TTTTGCTTGTAGCGCTTGCAGTCATAATGCCGATTTATGGAATTTTGAGTGGTTTCAGTAACTAATGATCTTTTGAATTGTTTCCACATAGCACACTACTGGTTTTTATGGTAAAAAATTATTTCCTATTTTTAAAAAAGAAAGCTGGGTTCACGCTCTTGGAGGTTCTTCTCGTTCTTGGATTGGTTGCTATTATTACTTCAGTGATATGGCCTCTATCACAAATAGCTGTTTCTCAAAATGAATTTAAAAATGTTGTAAATACATTGGAATCTGACCTTCATCAAGCATATACACTTGCCCGAGAGGGACAAAACGATACGTCATGGGGAGTACATATTGAAAATAACAACATCACACTTTTTGCAGGTGATTCATATAATGCTTTAAATACTAATGGTTTCAATCGGGTTGATAGTTTTTCAACAACAATCTCATTTGATGGGTCGCTGTATTCTGGGGGTGTTGTTGATGTTATATTTGCGAAGTTGTCAGGGGTTCCTAATATAGTTAATAATGTTGAAACTATTTGGGTTAAATCAGAACAAGGTCAATATAAAGGATTTAAAATAAACAAAAGCGGAGCAATTTTTGCCTACAATCCGGCAATTTACGGGGTTACATCAGGGAGTCCGGATTATCCAACGGGAGCTATTTTTAAGACAAATCCTGACGGCACAAATTATAAAGTAATTTACAGCTTCGCTGGCTCTAATGGAGAATATCCTTCCGGTAAAATTTTATTATTAAATAATAGAATATATGGAACCACCTCCAGTGGAGGTTCAAATGGTAGCGGTGTTGTTTACTCGTTAGATCTTACAACTCCAGAGAGTCCGGTATACACAGTCCTACATGATTTTAATGGTTCTGACGGATCAAATTCAAATTGTGATCTGATTGCCTCCAGTGATGGTTCTGTACTGTATGGTACAACTTCAACTGGAGGCGCGTCCAATAAAGGAGTTGTTTTTTCATTAGATATTTCTAATTTTGCAAATCCAGTATTTACAAATCTACATGATTTTAGCGGGACAGATGGATGGTTCCCCTTGGGGAACCTCGTGCTTGTAGATAAAAAGTTATATGGAACTACGCAGGTTGGGGGAACACATGCCTCTGGAAATATTTTTTCTCTAGATATTTCAAATCCTTCAAATATTATTTATACCAATTTATATAATTTTAATCGAAACACAAACGACGGTTTTTATCCATGGGGGATGGTTCAGTATGGCTCTAAACTATTTGGTCTGACTAATATTGGAGGGCAATATACGTATGGTACTATCTATTCTTTTGATACCTCAAATAATACATATACAAAACTGCATGAATTTTCGGGAGGTTATTCCGATGGATTTTATCCTCAATGGGGTAATTTAGCGATTTTTGGAGATAAATTTTATGGGACTAGTAGTGAAAATGGGGGTAATTGGTCTTCAGCAGCAAATGGTATTATTTTTTCATTCGATCCATCTAATAATACTTTTACTGACATATATCATATTAGTGCGAGCGACGCATCTGGGTTCCCGGAAAATTTATATATATCTGGACAAAAAATATATAGTAACTCAGTGAATGGTGGTCCTAATTTTACCGGTGGAATTTATACTTTTAATCTAGCAAATAATCAATTCACGATTCTCTCAAATTATAAAAATAATGGAGATGGCTCAAGTACTGGATTGATTGTGGATTAATCTCTTACCGATTAGTTTTTTCCTGATCTATTTGAAAGACAAATACTTCAAAGTAAAGTATAATTATTCATTATGGGGTTGATGAAGGGATCTTTTAAAAAAGGTTTTTCTCTCATTGAGATTATTCTCGCTGTGGCACTTTTTGCGATCATTATTTTGGGTGCTATTTCTGGAATGTTGGTTGGAGAACAAGCAACAGCAAATGCTGGTACTCATAATCGAGCCACGTTGGTAGCGCAACAATCTCTTGATCTGGTACGAAATATTACCAGTACGGATCTCTCTGGTCTCCAGGATGGTTTATGGGGGATAAGAAGGTCTCCATCATCGGGTCGGTGGATTCTTGTTCCATTCGAAGACACTCTAACTGGATTTCTCCGGAAAATATTAATACAAACATCGTGTAATGGTACAACGAACGCTGCAAGTAAAAATATCACTGTCGGTATCTGGGTGAATGGGACTGATCGAGATCCCATGACTATTTCGACCAGTATGAGTGACTCAAGGATTAATGTTACGTGGCCATTTCCTTGTATTGGAGTGGAAAAAAATTCAAATGAAGCAACACCTTCATTTGGTACTATGAGTGGTGTTCACACTGATACTTTTGTTGACAATTATGATTCATCCCGAGGCTCGTGCTCGTCACTTCCAGGATATTCGACAAGTGTATATACAGCAACAGTTTTAAATTATACTGCGAATGATGCAAGTATTACTATTGGCCCTGCGACTATAACTCCCGACAACATAATGTGGCTTTCAGCATGTTCTCAAACATACGGGAATATTGGTCAGATAGGTTTAGGCGATGGGTCATTTAGTCTTTCAGCAAATTCGAAAGATATAATTTATTTTTATGTTAATGACAATATTCGTACAGTGTCTGCTGGGGCTAATGAAGTCATATCTCCTATAGATTTTATTTTCAACGGCGACACCCGAACAATATTTACCGGATTTAATGTGGTGCTTCCGCCGACATGGTAAAAATCTAAAATATTGCATGAATAGTATATTTAAAAAAAAGAAAAATAAATCAGGTTTCACTTTAATAGAACTGCTTCTATATATAAGCATGGTATCTATTGTGCTTCTTGCTCTTACTTCATTTTTTCTTACAACCCAACGCATTGGTATTAAAGCGCAAACCATTTCCGCGGTAGAATCACAAGGAAAATTTATTTCGGAACTCATGAATCAAAAAATTCACGAAGCGGTTTCGGTCACATCTCCGGCTCCTGGAGAATCATCGAATACACTCACTCTCAAAATGCCTGATCCTACAAAAAATCAAACGACTTTCTCAGTGGATACAGATGGAATTCTTTCAATAAGGGAGGGTGTTGGAGGGAAGGTTTCACTTATGGATAGCAGGATCAAGATTTCTCGTCCCAATAGATATATTTGGCAGGGTACTTACAATGATAGCGGACATCAACAAATTATATTATGGGATGTTGCCGTTGATTCCTCTGGTAATATGTACGCCGCTAATTATTATTATGACAATGTCGTTAAATTAGATTCTTCTGGGAATTATGTTACTCAATGGGGTACGCTTGGTTCTGGTGATGGTCAATTTAGCGGTTTGCATGGCATTGCTGTTGATTCCCTTAATAATGTATATGTAGCTGATGGTCAGAATAATAGAATTCAAAAATTTGATTCTTCTGGAAATTATATTACTCAGTGGGGTATTACAAATCCGCAAGGCATTAGTATTGATTCAAATGACAATATATATGTAGGAGCGCAATATGGGATCTGGAAATCCGACTCATCAGGTGGTTCTTTGGTTAATATCATTGGAGTATTTGCAAAAGATATCGGTCTAGATTCTTCAAATAATATCTATATTCTCAATGGTAGTGGTGATCGTGTTTCAAAATATACATCAGATGGAACATATATCACTGGATGGGGTTCTTTTGGTTCTGGAAATGGCCAGTTTAATAATTCAGATGGAATTGCTGTTGATTCGCAGGGGAATGTTTTCGTAGCCGATACTAGTAACAATAGAATCCAAGAGTTTGATTCTTCGGGTCTGTACCTTACGCAATGGGGCACAGAATTTAGTTCTGAAAACGGACAGTTCAAATTCCCCATTGGTCTTGCAATAGATGGTTCAGACAACGTGTACGTAGCTGATGCAGGTAATGCTCGAATTCAAAAATTTTATAATCCAATTTTTCTTACCACACCTCCTGGTGTGACACAGAATGTATCATATGATTTTGTAATGAAAGCCCGAAACAATAATTCAACCGGCTATGAGTATCAATATCAAAAAGATTTTCAAGGTGGCGCTACTGTTAAGAAAACATCACTCTTATATGCAACCGATACTAATGGAACTAATGTATATAAATCTAATGATGGTGGAACAACATGGAATGATATAACAAATGGAGCGTCTTTTACGAGTCTTCGAGGTATTACTGTCGGTAATGATGGTGTGGTGTATGCTGTCGATTCAGATGTTAATACTATTTTTAAATCAACAGATTTTGGTGCAACATGGACTGATACAACAAATGGTGGATTGTTTAGCAATCCGATGGATATTGCGATAAATAATGAGGGGAATATTTTTGTCACGAATGATAATAATACGATCATTGAATCGACCGATCAAGGGGCAAGTTGGAGTATTATATCAAGTGATCCGCTCTTGAGTAACCCGCGTGGAATTGCAATCGATTCTAATGATGTTATATATGTTGCTAATTTAATTGGATTGCACAAGATTATTAAGTCAATAGATGGGGGACTGACGTGGAGTGATATTACAAATGGTGCAAGTATTGTGCTTGCCAAAGGCGTTGCTGTTGATAATTCTGGATCAATTTATGTTGCAGGACTTACAAAGGTAATTAAATCCATTGATGGTGGCGCTACCTGGCTGGATACTACGAACGGTGCCCCTTTTACAAGCCCAGTTGATATCACTATTGATGGTTCTGGCTCTGTCTATGTTACGAACTTCGGAATACATCCGAGTAATAATACAATTTTTAAATCAACCAATGGCGGGTCTGCGTGGACTGATACTAATATAAGTACTTTCTTTGAGCCCCTTGGTATAGGCGCGGATTAGTAGGAATATCATATGCAGGGGAAAAAAATAAAAAATAAAATATCATTCACTTCTGGATATGCAACCTTAATGCTTGTTCTTGTTGTTTCTATAATTTCTTTTAGTGTGATAATTTCTGCATTATTGATTGGTGCAAATAATTCTCAAAATAGCCTTACCTTCCAACAAGGTCTGCAAGCTCACGAATATACCAGTTCTTGTATCGATCAAGAGCTTGAAAATATCCACTTAAATCCTCTTAGTTTTTATCCCGATTACACTGATTCAGGGTCTTTTGATGTTGGAAATACCTCTTCTGCTTGTGACTATTTCGCAAGTGTGACTTCAAATGGTGAAATTGTCATATTAGCAACAAGCACTGTTGGAGATGTAACCAAAAAAATTAGAGCAAGAGCAAGTGGAATAATAAACGGTGGTGAAGTGGATAATATTGCTATAACTGATTGGAATGAAACTACACCGGAGTGTAGTATTACAAATTTTACTGCAGACAGTAGCTCTCTTGCTGTTGGCGGGTCGACAACTATTCATTGGGCAACAGCTGGATGTAATACGGTCACTGAAGTGTGGCAGGGTCTTGGGGTGCTTTCTCCTGTTGGTAGTGGAAGTTTTTCGACAGGTTCGCTATATGGTTCGACGGGATATGAGATTGTTGCCTCTGATGGAATCACAACTGTAAGTGCTCAAGTTTATATCAATGTAGCTTCGTGTTATATCAATTATTTTTACCCTAATTCATACTCAATTGATAAAAATACATCAACAACATTAAATTGGTCTCTTGTAAATTGTTCAAGTGCAACTATTGATCAGGGGATCGGTTCTGTATCAAATATTAGTGGTTCTGTCTCTACTGGTAATTTAATAACTACTACTACATATACTTTATCTGCGACTGATGGATATAACAATCCAACAGTTCAAATATCGATCGTTGTTAACCCACTTATACTTGTAAATCAATGGGGTGGATTTGGTACTGCAAATGGGCAGTTTAAATATCCATACAATGTTGCATTGAGTCCGGATGGGACCAAGGTGTATGTTGCCGATTCGTTATTTGGTAATGATCGTATACAAGAATTTGATACTTCAGGTAATTTTATTCGATCCTGGGGAAGTACTGGAACGACAGAGGGTCACTTTAACCAACCTACAGGTTTAGCAGTCGATTCATCTGGAAATGTCTATGTTGCTGATGTATCAAATAATCGAGTACAAAAATTCGACGCTAATGGAAATTTCATCATGATGTTTGGTTGGGGTGTTAATGGGGGATCGAGTTTAGAGGTTTGTACTTCGTCTTGTCACATTGGAGTTGCTGGTACTGGAGATGGTAAAATATCGCCATTTAGTGTTGCGGTCGATTCGTCTGGAAATATTATCGTAGATGATATGGGTCGTAACAGAGTCGAAAAATTTAATTCGTCTGGTGCATTTCTGAGAACATTTGGTTGGGGGGTTTCAACTGGTGCAAATACATTCCAAGTTTGTACTTCTGGGTGCCGTGGTGGAATTGCGGGAAGTGGTGCGGGTCAGATGGACTCACATTATTACCCAGATGCTGTTGCTACTGATTCTTCAGGAAATATATTTGTTGTTGATGGTAATCTTGGTCGGGTCCAAAAATTCACTTCTTCAGGAAGTTATGTTTCTGGTTTCAGTATTAGTGGATTAAATGTTCCTGTTGGTATTACTATCGATCAGACTAATGGAGATATATATATAGCTAATACGTATGGACATAACATTAAAAAATACAATTCAGCTGATGTTTATCAATGGACGTTAACATCGAACTTTTCTTATCCACAAGGGACAGCTATTGATGCGTCAGGGATTTTATATGTTGCAGATACGTACCACCATCTTATTAAAAAGTTTACCCCGTAGTTTTATTCTTTGGGTGTCGGTATTGTAATATGGTACTATTTATATGTAGCAATAAAATCTATGAAAAAACGTACAATCATTTTATTTATAATTGTAGTATTACTCGGAGTTGTCTTATTTTTAGTGAAGAGTGGTAAATTATTCACTACCCAAGGAGGTGGTGCTAGTGTTACTTCGCAAAAACAGTCTGTCAAAAAAGATACTACACCGCCGGTAGTTGAAATTACTGCACCAGTGCAAGGGAGCGCTCTCTCCTCAGTTACATTAATTACCGCTACCGCAAAAGATAATGACACTGTTGCCTCGGTGGTTATCTTGATTGATGGTGGGCCCAAAAAAACTTGTCTCAAAGTGGAAGTGTGTACGTATAATTTGAATCCAATGAGTCTAAGTCAGGGAATGCATACGATTACCGCACGAGCAACTGACTCAGCTAAAAATGTACAAGATTCTACTCCTGTATCGATTACCGTTACAAGTCCGGTTAAAACAACAACTTCCTCTGGGTCAAAACAGAATACTTCCTCAGGTGGTCATATTACATCGTTAACTCTCTCAGCAGTAAAAGCAACAAGTACTAACACTTCAAGTGTCACGATTACATGGACAACAAACAAGCCTGCAACCGGTGAGGTTTCGTATGGTACTACAAGTTCTGACGCTGGAACATACAATTTACATAGTAAAAAAGTAACAACGCTAAGTACCGCACATACATTTACACTTTCAAACCTTGATGCCGGTGCAAAATATTATTTCAGGGTAACATCGGTTGCTTCTGGTGGTGTTTCCTTGACTTCGAATGAGTACTCCTTTACTGTGCCAACGGTTACCATTTCATCAATAAAAGAAAGCGAAACATCAGGTGGATCAAATTCTCTTATCACCTCGACTCTGACGTGGAAGACAAATATTGCTACTAAAGGTCAGATATTATACAGCACACAGAGTTCTTCGTCTGGTTTGTATGAATCTCAGAGTACTACCGAGACAGATGTGACTACGAATCACAGTATTGACCTACTTAAACTAACTCCGAATTTAAAATATTATTACACTATTATTTCGATTGATGACATTGGAAACAAGAGTGTTTCAAGTGAGTATTCATTTACTACATCAACGATATCGAATATCACATTATATCAACCAAGTAGTGCGTCACTTTCTCGTGTTGTCGCATGGACCACATCAGTTCCAGCTACGAGTCAGGTTATCTATGGTACTGCTAGTTCAAGTACCTCAACGTACGCTCTTAAGGAGCCCGCGACTCCTAATGTAACACTTGTGACAAATCACAGTGTTGAGATCAATTACTTACTCCATAATACTAAATATTTTTATCGAGTAGTTTCTACGGATGGAACGGGGAAGAAAACAACTTCAGATGAATATAGTTTTACGGTTGAGTAGATATATACAGAGCTGTGTGGATAACTTTTCCTTCCCTTACAAAGAGTTGTAGATTATAATGCTAAATATAAAGTGACGTGTCTAATATAATTAATCGGAGTAATATTTATGAGTAATTTTAAAAAAGTTTTTTCAATATTTAGTAAAAATAAGAGAGGGTTCACGTTACTTGAACTTCTCCTTGTTATCTCCATCATTGCGATATTGGCTAGTATTATTATTGTGGCATTGAACCCTGGAAAACAAGTAGGGGATGCTCGAAATAACTCACTTCGTTCGGGAGTAAATGCTATCATTAGCGCTGTTGCTCAGTATACTCTCGATAATAATGGAGCATTACCGAATGCAACTCTTGGTATTGGATCTGGTTCTATTCCTCAAGCTACCGATGCTTCTGGTGCTATGGAGATTTGTCTTACTGACCCAACTGATTTAACAGGGGCAACATCACTGAGTTGTACAGATCAGAAAGGCGGATACGTCATACTTACTGACTTAACGAAAAATGGTCTCTATCTGCCCGCAATTCCTGCTGCACCACTTATGGCAGCTGCGAATACTGGTATAGCAGAAGATGCTATAGGATTTGCTCCATGCTTTAATATTGCGACAAACCCACCAACTGCTAATAACAATTTAGGATCACACACCGCACCGGGTCCTGATTCTAACGACTATTTGCCACCTCCAACTCCTAGTGTTACTACAAGACATGGGTCAGGATTCTTTATCTATCAGAATTCAACCACACACCGAATTACTGTATATGCAGGTTGCCCAGAACAAACTCGTTGGGATGCAAATGCACTCACTGGCGCTATCGAGATTTCCGAAACTCACTAGTATTATTTAAGTTTTCTAAATCATAATGGTAATAAAGAATAAACCAACTGAGGTGTTTGGCTATTTGAATGATGTAAAAAGTAATTTTTTGCATGTATTTAATGGACTCACGGTTTCATTCTTAATTCTTGTAGTAGCGCTTACGGTAACCTTCTTCGCTTGGCAATATAATGTAAATGTTCTTAATCTAGAATCACAACTCAAATTTGATACCAATTCTCGAGCTGCTACATCTGAAGTTCAAAATGAAGCAAATCGCAGTTTTGATTTACTCAATAGTGTAAAGGGATTATTTCGTTCAAGTCATTATGTTGATCGAAGTGAATTTGAAGAATTCGTCAATAACTTGAAGATAGATAATCGCTACCCTTACCTTCTTTCGCTCCAATATATACAGAAGGTTCCGGCAGGAACACTCTCTACTTTTGTAAACAGTGTTCGTTCTGATGTTTCACTAATCCCTAGAGGATATCCTGATTTTACTGTCCATAAGGCTAGTAAAAGTAGTGAAAATGATGTTGTTCTATATACTGAGCCATTTGACTCAAAAGATTCTTTTTTTGGATATAATATTCGTGATAATAGGGAACTTTTTGATGCATTTTCTTCGGCTCGAGATAAAGGGATACCCGTTTCGAGTAAACCTACCATGATTGATGGATATTCAGAAAAAGTATTTGTTGTTTTTGTACCGTTATATAAAAAAAACGAGATCCCAAAAACAATAAATAGTCGTCGTGATAATTTTATTGGGGCAGTTTCTGGTGTTTTCAGTAGTACACAATTCTTTGATTCGATTTTTAGTGGACAAAATAAACCACAGGATGTCGATCTTGAAATATATAACAGTGGGGATGCTACTTCAAATAGCTTGCTGTATACATCAGATAAAACAATAAGTGTGGTTGCGAATACCGCGTCTTCATATTTGCGAAATTCTGAGCGTGTTGCGTTTGCTGGAAGTGTTTGGGTGATAGAGTACGGTACTTTTAAGGATAAGATTGTTGGATATACTGCATCTCGTTTTCCAGATATTGTTGCCATGGGAGGACTTATTGGAAGTTTGTCACTTTTTGGTATTGTGCTCTCTTTTGCAACTGCTCGTCGACGAGCATTATTGCTTGCCGAGACCATGACTGAGCGTTTGACGGAAAGCGAAGAAAAATACCGTTCTATCTTTGAAGCACTTCAGGACGTGTATTACCGTACTGATTTAACTGGTGCTATTACGATCGTGAGTCCCTCTATTGAACAATATATAGGGCGTAAGCCTGAAGATTTGGTTGGACATAATGCAAAAGAATTTTACTTAAATCCTGAAGCACGAGATAAGATGATTGGAGTTTTAATGCAAGAGGGTGTAGTCAATGATTACCTCATTGATTTAAAGGGCAAAGATGGCGCTGTTATTAATGCTTCTTTGAATGCGTTAGTTTTTAAAGATAATAATGGTAAACCAGTAGGAGTTGAAGGAATGCTTCGCGATGTCTCTGTTCGTGTAAAAACAGAAGCCGTGCTTGCCGAAAAAACTAAAGAGCTCGAAACAACAAAGGAACGTATCACACATGAAGCTCATAAATTGAATGCCATCCTTTCATCCATGGCAGAAAGCTTGATTGCGCTTGATGGTAATGGAAGGGTGGTGCTTATGAATCAAGCTGCAGCGATACTGCTTCGTGTTGCGGAAGGGGATGCGAAAGGAAAGAATATTAATACTATCTTGCCATTGTTTAAGGATAAAGAACCGATACCTGATACCGCTTCTCTAATCATGGAGGCTATCAAAACAAATGGACTGACGCGCATGCTTATGCGCGATAACGTGTACACTAAAGATAATGATGGTCGTGTATTTCCGATTATTCTCTCCGCTACATCTCTTATGGGTTACGGTGAAGTGGAAGGAGTTTCGGCGATTGTGATGTTTCGTGATATTACTGAAGAAAAAGCTATTGATCAGACAAAGACTGAGTTCGTTTCACTTGCATCACACCAGCTCCGTACACCACTTACTGCAATTGGATGGTACGCTGAGATGCTTATTTCAGGAGATACGGGAAAAATAAACAAAGAACAAAAAAGTTACTTAGAACAAATTGCAGAAAGTAATTCACGCATGGTTGAATTGGTGAATTCGTTACTTTCAGTATCGCGTATCGATTTAGGAACATTTGCTATCAATCCTGAGCCAACAGATCTCAAGGAAGTTTCAAAAAGTGTTATTGCAGAGCTTGCTCCAACAATAAAAAAGAAGAAAATGAAAATCACTGAGGTCTATGATCCAAAGGTGCCTGTGGTGTCTGTCGATCCAAAACTCATCCGCATCGTGTTCCAGAATCTTCTTTCAAATTCTGTTAAATATACTCAAGATAAGGGGGCGATCGAAGTTGGAATAAAAAATAAAAAAACAGATATTCTTATCACTGTGTCCGATAATGGGTATGGGATTCCAAAAGCACAGCAACAGAAAATATTCACAAAACTATTCCGAGCGGATAACGTGCGTGAAAAAGATACCGATGGCACAGGGCTTGGTATGTATATCGTCAAATCAGTGGTAGAACAATCTGGTGGTGAGATCTGGTTTGAATCGGAAGAAAATAAGGGTACGACATTTTTTGTGAAGATTCCACGACAGGGAATGAAAAAGAAGCCCGGTTCCCATACTTTGAATGATGCGGTAACCTAAAGATCCTAATCAATTAAATTGAAACGCCCCCATACGGGGGCGTTTCAATTTAAGGCTTTTTTGTTGGGTATACCCCGTGAGATATGTTTATATAAATAATTTGAAATTTTTAAAATAGAAGCAAAATATTCGAATTTTTCCCGTGTTTACCAGATGTATCTCATGGGGTATAATGGCCGTACATGAGCGAAGATACTCAAATTAAAAAGGGTACAGAGCACCCACTTTCACTGCTTTTGAATGAATCAATTAGTACGTTTACTGATATGGGATTTGAAGTGGCTGTTGGGCCGGAACTTGAGGACGAATGGCACAATTTTGACTCCTTAAACGTCCCGAAAGATCATCCCGCACGTGACATGCAAGATACATTTTGGATTAAGGATAAGCCAGGGTTTGTGCTTCGAACACATGCGACAAGTGTTACATCGCGTAAACTTGAAGAGTGCGCGAAGAATGGTATGATTCCCGCGGCATATATTTCGATCGGAAAAGTTTTTCGTAATGAAGCAACTGATGCAACGCACGAAATGCAATTTTTCCAGATTGATGGATTCATGATTGGTGAGAATATTACACTTGCGCACATGAAAGGTGTGTTGACTTCATACTATAAAAAAGCACTTGGCGAGGATTCAGAAATTGAATTCCGACCAAGTTTCTTTCCGTTCACTGAGCCTTCGGTGGAAGTGCATGCGAAATTCAAAGGCAAGTGGCTTGAGATGATGGGTGGAGGAATGATCAACCCAGCAGTATTGAAAAATGCTGGACTTGATCCAGAGAAAGTTCAGGGTTTTGCTTTTGGTGGTGGTCTCGATCGTATCGCCATGATTCGATGGAATATTCCAGATGTCCGGCTCTTTTATCAGGGTGATTTGCGGTTGAATCAATTTTAGTATGTTTAATACTCATTTATCTGGCTCGAAAAGATGGTTCTATTCTAGTTTTTTTGCTGTTGCTACAGTATGCATTATTGCTTTTTTGAGAGACTATACATTTTTGTCTTTAGTCCTTCTCTCTCTCTGTTCCTTGGGGCTTATTGCAACTGACGGTAATAAAAAATCAGTACATGTCTTTTTGGCAGGATTTATCCTTGGTCCATTATCTGAAGCATTCTGTGTTCATTTTGGTGCTTGGGAATATTCGAATGCTTTTATGTTGGGTATTCCATTATATCTTCCGTTTGTGTGGGGTAATGCAGCATTGTATATTAAAAGAATCGTATTTCATTGGGATTAATTATGAAAATATCTCACAACTGGCTTAAATCATATATTCCGAATTTACCTGGAGCACAAAAGCTTTCAGATATTTTCACCTACCATCTCTGTGAAGTGGAAGGTCTTGATAAAAACGGTGACGATACTATTTTTGATTTGAATATCTTACCAAACCGTGCACATGACCTTCTTTCACATCAAGGAATTGCGCGAGAGCTTGCTGGCCAACTGGGAACAGAATTTAAAGACCCAACTCCGATGTATAAGGTACCAGAATCCAAACCGACCGAATTGAAAATCAATATTCAATCAGCAAGCTGTCGTCGTTATATGGGGCGAGTCGTTCGAAACATACAAGTGGGTCCATCACCAGAGTGGGTGGTGAAGCACCTAGAATCGATCGGGCAGCGATCAATCAATAACATTGTCGATGCGACAAATATTGTCATGTACGATTGTGGTCAGCCAATGCATGCGTTTGATCTTGATAAGATTAAAGACACTACGATTGAAATTAAAAATGCTGTAAAAGATCAGAAAATAACAGTACTTACCGGAGAAGAGAAAGTCCTTACTGAATCAGATCTTATTATTTCAGATACCTTAGGCAATGCCCTTGCAGTTGCGGGTGTTAAAGGAGGGAAGTATGCAGAAATAACAGTAGATACGAAGAATATCATCATTGAGGTAGCAAATTTTAATCCATCAGCTGTACGCAAGACTGCACACCGATTGGGTATTTTTACAGATTCTTCAAAGCGGTTTGAGAATGATCTATCACCAGAACTAGGAGATTTCGCGATGCTTGAAATCTCAGCACTCTATGTTGAGATGTTTCCAGATGCAATCTTTGAAGAAATTGTAAATATATATCCGAATCCACAAGAGGGGAAAAAGATTTCGTTTTCTATGGAGCAGATAAATAAAAAGCTCGGTATTGAAATTTCTGGAGACGAAACAGAAACAATCTTAAAGAATTACAACTATACCTATGCTCGCACGGGTGATGATTTTGTACTTGGGGTGCCACCGCTACGGCTTGATCTTGTTGGTATGCATGATGTTGTGGAAGAGATTGGGCGCATTTATGGTTACGAGAAAGTACTACCAGAAATTCCAAAAATTGATTTCCGGCCAAAAATAAATGAAACTTTCTATAAAGAACTCGCTGCGCGTAAGAAACTCCTTGATGACGGATACTCGGAAGTAATGACGTATGGTTTTGCGAGTAAGGGGGATACTGGAGTACTTGCAAGTGCGTCTGATAAAAAATTTCTACGAACAAATCTTACCGACGGTATTAAGGAAAGTCTCACTCTCAATAAATTACAGGCACCATTTTTGGAAATAGATGCGGTAAAAATTTTTGAAATTGGAAATGTATTTACAAAAAAAGGCGAAGAAGCACACGTTGCGTATGGAGACCTGCCTGCCGGCAAGGCAGGTAAGGAAAATATTGTCGAAGTGACTCTTGATGAGTTTTGTAAA
>JAHFNN010000016.1 GCA_023267315.1 Candidatus Nomurabacteria bacterium
ATGCTCAAAAAAAATACCAAGAAAAATACTCTGGATCAAAAAAGGATTGAGATACTACTTGAACGTGAACCCGAATTACTCGAACAATTTTTAAAAGAAATCAACAACATCCAAAAGCCAAAAATCGATGCGATTGCGGTCACCCAAGGCCCTGGGCTTGAACCAGCGCTCTGGGTCGGACTCAACTTCGCTAAAGCGCTGGCAACATATTGGAATCTTCCACTCATTCCTGTGAATCACATGGAAGGACACATTCTTTCGGTACTCTTGCCAGAGAATGCAAAATCAAAAAAAATTCAGGTGAAATTTCCCGCGGTATCACTTCTGGTTTCTGGTGGACACACAGAACTTGTTTTAATAAAGGATTGGATGAAATATAAAAAGATCGGAGAGACGAGAGATGATGCAGCAGGAGAAGCATTTGATAAAGTTGCGCGCATGCTCGAACTTCCCTATCCTGGAGGCCCACAAATTTCAAAACTTGCAGCGACATTTCAGGGTGAAAATCCATACAAACTTCCACGCCCGATGATTCACACTAATGATTTTGCTTTTTCATTCTCTGGATTAAAAACAGCGGTGTTGTACCTGTTGAGAGATATTGGTAAACCTGATGAAAAAATGAAAATCGCAATCGCAAAAGAATTCGAGGATGCCGTCATAGACACACTTTCGTATAAAACAATGCGAGCTATTAAAAAATTCAAGGCAAAAAGTTTGATTGTCGGTGGTGGCGTCTCAGCAAATAGAGCACTCCGTGCACGACTTGAAAATGAAGTGTCGAAAGAAAAAGATCTAACGCTCTACTTCCCAACCCCATCACTCTCGACAGATAACTCAATCATGATCGGTATTGCCGGCTATTTCCGTGCGCAGAAAAAATTGAATAAAAAAATTCCCCCAAACCTAACGGCTCAAGGGAACTTAACGCTGTAACTTTACGTAAAAAAGAAACTTATTATTCTATTTCTTATTTTCAGTAAACTGAAGCTCTTTACCAGTAAACTTGGAACGGATGAGAAGTTGAGGAACCTTGGCTTGATAAATAGTGCCGCATTGTTTTGCTTCTATGCCCGCCAACTTTGCTGACTCACAAAAAGGAATGACATCCTGATTATCAAGTACCACAAGCGCTCGCTGCCCTCCATTCCAGACGCGATAAGCTTCTTCGTCTGTAATACCTCTCCATTCAAAGCACTCCTTCATTATAGGAGGCGGTGCAAATAAATTTCCGAGATTTGCGGACAGCCCTTTGGGAAACAAGATGTCTTCTCCAAATTTTCCTGGAATTCCTCCACCGGTAATGTGTGCAATTGCATGCATTTTAATCTTTGGTTCAAAATCACGGCTGTACCATCCGTTCATTTCTGCCAAAAATTTATCATACAGCACACACGGCTCAGCTGCTTTTTTAATAGCATCTTGCGCCTCAGGATTGTTCCACCATTCTTTACCAAATTTAATCTGAAGAGCTGGCCTGACGGAACTGATTCCATTTGCACCAAAACCTTTTTCCCAAAGTGCAACCACAGCTTGTCCAACTTTGACATTCTCTCCGGTAATCTCTTTGGAAGGATGAGTTACTCCCCACATGGATCCACTCCAATTAAATGCAGGACGGGGTTCAGGAATTTCCGAACCTATACAAACATTTAATTCTGCAGTTTCACCACGGAAAAGCACAACATCAATTTTTTTTGCAGCTTCACCGAGACCGGTAATAAGATCACAAAAAAAGTTATTGACGTCATCCCCTTCTTTACCGAGACTTTTTACATCAAGAACATTCACAAAGACAAGTGGCAAACAACCGTTTCGGGTAAAATCCATTGCCGTCATCGCGAGCAGATCATTTGCTGATTGTCCTGGCATATTGGCACCTACGGTAAAAATTACCTTCGTACCATTACCATCGGCCCCCATTGTAAATAAAGAATCAAAAGGCAGATTTCTTAGGGTAAAACTACGATGCCCACGGAAATACTGATTTTTTGACCTGACATCCACGAATGGAGAATTTTTAAAACTTTCTGTGCAAATTCTTCCAGCTAGTTGGCTGAACTTGTCACCTTCTTCAATGTTCACTCCATCTTGGGAGTAAATAGTTGTCTTTTCTTCTGCTGTTGTCATGCTGAATAAGATTTAGAATATGATTTAATTTTTCGAATTTCCCTGAAACTTTACAGTTTATGGCAAGCCTTGTCAATAAAATTCCCCAATTCCAAAAAACCCTTAAAAATGATATTATTTCGGCATGGACGAAAGACTACTCAAGCCCTACAACTCGGGCGAAACTGAAGAAAAAATATACAAGCTCTGGGAAGAGAGCGGTTTTTTTAACCCGGATATCTGTATAAAAAAGGGCGTCACCAAAGCGGATGCAGAACCATTCTCAATGGTCTTACCTCCTCCAAACGTCACCGGAGTACTACACCTGGGCCACACACTTGAACACAGCCTTCAGGACGCAATTGTCCGATATCAAAGAATGCGCGGCAAGAAAACGCTCTGGGTTCCTGGCACCGACCATGCAGCTATTTCTACTCAGGCACGCTTTGAAAAAGATTTTCAAAAAGAAACCGGAAAGTCACGTCATGATTTTTCACGTAAAGAATTTTTCAATATGGTGAATGAATTCGGATTAAAGAATCAAGCAGGCATGCAGAAACAAATGCGCCTCCTCGGATCTTCAATGGACTTTTCTCGTGAAGCATTCACGCTCGACGAAAAACGAAGCCTTTCTGTCCGCACTGCCTTCAAAAGCATGTATGACGAAGGATTAATTTATCGTGGCTACAAAGTAGTGAACTGGGATCCAAAGGGACAGACGACAATTTCTGATGATGAAATAGTCTACGAAGAGCGCGACACAAAACTCTATACATTTAAATATTCGAAGGACTTCCCTATCTCTATTTCAACAACCAGACCTGAAACAAAATTGGGAGATACTGCGGTGGCCGTACATCCAGATGATCCTCGATATAAAGAATTCGTCGGTAAAACATATGAGATCAAAGATTTCTGTGGTGTACCACTTTCAATCAAAATTATCGCTGATGAATCAGTCGAAAAAGATTTTGGTACAGGAGCACTCGGTGTCACTCCAGCACACAGCCAAATCGATGCAGAAATTGCAGAACGACACAAACTCCCAATGATCCAAGTCATCAATGAATATGCAAAGATGACAGTCGGTGACGAGCGCACGATGGGTAAAAAGACGACTGAAGCACGCGAAGCAATCGTATCGTGGCTTAGAGAGTCCGGTCTGTTAGAAAAAGAAGAAGCCGCAAAACAGAATGTTTCAACCGCAGAACGAACTGGTGGCATCGTTGAGCCATTACCGAAATTGCAGTGGTTCGTGAATGTAAACAAACCCATCCCTTCACATAACGGAAAAACATTAAAGGAACTCATGCACAACCCAGTCACCGCTGGTGAGATTAAGATCATGCCGGAGCGATATGAGAAAATTTATTTCAACTGGATCAACAACCTACGCGACTGGTGTATCTCACGACAAATCATTTACGGTCACCAGATTCCTATTTGGTACAAAGGTGAAGAAATTTATTGCGGAATTGAAGCACCAGAAGGTGAAGGCTGGACACAAGATCCTGATACCCTCGACACCTGGTTCTCTTCAGGATTATGGACTTTCTCTACACTTGGCTGGCCTGAAAAAACAATTGACCTCGAGACTTATCATCCAACCACATTTATGAATCCAGGATATGAAATTCTATTCTTCTGGGTAGCACGCATGGTAATGATGAGCGAGTATCATCTTCGCACGATTCCATTCAAGACCGTATACCTTCATGGTATCGTTCGCGACAACAAAGGCCAGAAATTTAGTAAGTCTGCCCGAAATGGTATTGCTCCAGAAGAAGTCATCCAACAATTCGGAACCGACGCACTTCGCATGTCGATGATTGTGGGAATCGGACCGGGAAATGATCTCAATTTTGATATCCAAAAAGTAAAAGCGTATTCAAAATTTGCCAACAAAATGTGGAATGCAACACGGTTCGTTTTGGAGAATATACAAGGTCTCGATATTACTGGCACCCCAGAATTCGATGAAGAAGATTTAGCTTCACACAAAGAACTCGAGGCACTTATGCAAGAAGTGACGCTTGAGATGGAGGAATACAAGCTCTACATTGTGAGTGAAAAGTTATACCACTACTTCTGGCACACATTTGCTGATATAATTATTGAGCGAAGTAAGAAAAAAATTCTTGAAGGTAAGAATTCTCTTTCTGCGCAATGGATAATTTACTCGCAATTAGAAATTCTCATTCGCGCCTTACATCCATTTATGCCATTCATCACCGAAGAACTCTGGCATATGATTCCAAAGAAAAAGGAAGGTATGCTTTTAGTTGAAGCATGGCCAGTAATGAAGTAACAACGTTACACAATGGACAGCCAAACAATCAAAGTTTTGATAGCAATCTTAGGTGGACTCATACCATCACTTGTATGGCTTTTTTTCTGGTTGCGTGAAGATGACGAACACCCAGAACCAAAACCAAAAGGGCTGATCCTCATTACATTCATTATCGGGATGGCTTCAGTCATTCTTATTGTTCCCCTCGAACAAATGGCTCGTGGTAATGGCCACGATAGCCCTACACTTACCGTCGTATGGGCAGCACTTGAAGAACTCATAAAATACGCAGCTGTTGCAGTCATTGCACTAAAGAGTCGCGGAATCCGCGAACCAGTGGATTATCCAATCTATTTCATGGTAGCTGCACTCGGATTTGCATCTCTTGAGAATACCCTCTTTTTGATACACCCACTTACCGTCAATGATACAACTGTGAGTCTCCTGACCACTGGAAGCTTGAGATTCTTGGGTGCGAATCTTTTACACTCAGCTTCAAGCGGAATTGTCGGCATTGCACTCGGACTTTCATATTACAAAGGATGGCTTGAACAAAAAATCCATTTAGTTTTAGGCTTGTTAACAGCAGTTACCTTGCATAGCGTATTCAATTTTTTTATAATGAGTAAGGATCAAAATCTTTTTGCTATCTATGGATTTTTGTGGGTAGCAACCATTATCATTATGTTACTTTTCGAGAAGTTGCGCCGAATGAAAGGCGAAGCCATGCTGGGACCGAAAGTTATTGCGCAACTTGAACCCGAGATGAATTAATTTGTATGCAAAAAAAACGATCATTTTTTGAGCGCCTCACTGGCGGAGTCCATTTCAGAGAAGACGATGACGACTCATTCGAAGAAGAAAGCCGCGAGTTGAAGCCTCGAAGCGTTAGTGAAATTGGTAAACCAAAAGACTGGATGGAAGAAGAGACAGAAGAAGGTCAGCTTACAGTGGATGTCTACCAAACACCGACAGATATTGTGGTACAAGCAATGGTCGCTGGTGTGCGCCCTGAAGATCTCTCAATCAATATCACGCGCGATATGATCACCATCAAAGGAAAGCGTGAGGAAAATCGCTCCATTAACGAAGAAAATTATTTTGCAAAAGAATTGTATTGGGGAACATTTTCACGAACCATACTACTTCCCCAAGAAATCGAACCTGAAGATGCTGAAGCGATTGAAAAACATGGACTACTTATCGTAAAGCTTCCAAAGATTGATAAAGAAAAGAAAGCAACGATTCGAGTTAAATCGATATAACAAATATAAAAAACACCCTTTAGGGTGTTTTTTATATTGTACTTGAAAACAGGTTCGAATTATTTTTTACTAAACACCAAGATTATTAATCACATCTAAAAAGTTTTTCTCTGTTTTTTTTGTAATAGCGTCAAAAAACGGCCCCATTTGACGCTTGAAGCCTGTGTCTTTTATATAGTTTTTGCGAGCGTACTCAAGATGTTTTTGGGTAAAATTATCATCTCCGTTCATACAAAAATAATTTTTTAATTGAGACATTCTTTCAACTAACTCATCACATGTTTCAAAATAATCCTTAGCAACTCCTTTCAGTAGCTCATTCTTCTCTTCCCTTCCTTCAGATTCAGTTATGAAATGAAATCTAATCCTGTCTTGAATAATTTGTTTCTGTTCTTGGCCCAACTCCATTCCAAGCTCTTCAGGAGCAAATGATATTTTGGAGAAATCAAACCCGCTCTTTATCCAATCAGTAATAGGAGATTTAACAGAAAAAGTCCTTATTCCGTGACCTTTTTCATGTGCCTCGATAATATTCAATTGTTTTTGAGAGTAGGAATGATCTTCAATACTTTTTGCAAATGAACAGACAGTTCCTGTTTGACCGAAACCACCAGATCCTACTTTTTTTTCATTAAAACCTACCTGAGTCGACTGGAATACTTCTTTAATTCTTTCATTTAAATTAATTTCCTCTTGTTTTCTTATTTTATCAACTTGCTCTAGAGATATGTTTTGGGGATAAAAAGAAATATGCTGCCGAACGATAGACTCAAGAAGTTTATTTTTTACTCCATCATTATTTAGGCGACTTAAAAGAAGTAGCGTGTGATCACCTTCATAATTTGCTTTTTTTTCTAAAGAATTTATTCCTTCAGAGGGGTTTTTAGCTAATCCTTCTTTAAACATCTATGTTCATTCTGCCTTAGAATACGTTGTGCTTGGGACCAGAGTTGAACTGGTGACATCTCCCTCTTCAGGGGAGCGCTCTACCAACTGAGCTACCCAAGCATATGCGGGTATGAAATTAAACAATTACTGCGAAAACGTAGTGTTGAAATTTTTAATTGATGAAAAATTTGCTGTCCCTTTGAGGTATGCGCCAGTAAACTTTTCAATATATGGTTGAATGAAATAAAATGCTCCAACTGAAGCACCGATGATGATTACCCAATACACGACACGGAAAATTTGAGTCATTTTCTGTCCTCGACGTATCTTTTTAAGCATTTCGTTATTTTCACGAGTAAGGCTCAACGTCTCCTCCGCCATCTTTTTTACATCATCATTATTTTGTTCATTTTCCATATCAGTGACCACTTTATCATAAAATAACCAACTTTAAAAGGGTTTATTGTTCTGGCTGGCACACCTCTTGAAAAAGCCAAGAAGTTGGCTTTTTCAAGAGGTGTGCCCTCACTCCGAATCGAACGGGGATCTATTCCTTAGGACGGAACTGTTCTATCCATTGAACTATGAGGGCAGTTTAAAAGGCACTTTCGTGCCTTTTAAACTATACACTATTTATGCTTGTTCGGGGATACCAAGAAGGTCAGCTACGACAGGCTTATTAAAGCCTACAACAACACTATCATCGATTCGGATAACAGGTACACCCATCTGTCCTGTCATTTCAATCATTTCAGAACGCTTACCCATATCTGAGGCAACATTAAACTCTTCATACGCGATATCATGCTCTTTGAAGTAGGCCTTGGCCATTTGGCAGAAGTGACATGTAGGGGTTGAATAAATTGATACTTTTTTCATAAAATTTAAAATTATTAATAATATTTTATTTCTTACCTTTACAGTATATCATACGAGTCAACTGGCTAAAAAAGTGCGAGTAGGGAGAATCGAACTCCCGCCCGATGCTTGCTTTCAGAAAAAAGTGCGGGATACGAGAATCGAACTCGTGCCTCAACCTTGGGAAGGTCGCGTCCTGCCACTAAACCAATCCCGCACTTTTTTCTGAAACTTGGGAACTGAAATAGCATGGGATGCTATTTCAGAAGTTCTACCACTAAACTATACTCGCGATATATTTAAAATATTTTTTTCAAAAAACCCCAGAAACCGCCAGAATCATCCTGGGTTGGAGTAGTGGGTGGTGTATTGGTTTGAGCATCTTCCGGCTTTTGATCTGTAATAACCACCAAGCCCTCTCCATCCTTCACCACACGAAACTTCTCTCGTATCTTATCCTCAACACCCTGGTTTGTTTTTAGCGAATTTATTTCATTATTGAGTTCATTAGCACGAGCTTCAAGCTGCTTTGCCTGTGATTGCACTATATTTTTATTCTGCAAGGCTTCCTCACTCTTCCCCACGATGCCCCAGACTTTGTATATGAAAAATATCGCAACGATCGTAAGTATAACAAGGGACGTTTTAGAATACAAAATAATATGCAGTTTTTTCTTTTGAACTTGGGCCATAATTGTGATATAGTGCTTTCGTTATCGTATTATACATCAATTAATCACACAATTAAGTATGTTATTCAATCAAAAAAACCGCAAAAAAATACAATTGTTCTGGACGATTGTCTGTGTATTAGTCATCGTAAGTATGATCCTTTTGTATATTCCTTCCCTTTTGACCCGCTAAGAAATTACTGATTCTGGCCTCCTTTCATCATCTTCATGAAGACCTCATGAGGAATATTTACCTTTCCGCGCCCATGTTCTTTCATCTTCTTCTTACCTCGCTTTTGTTTTTCAAGAAGCTTCTTCTTACGAGACACATCTCCTCCACCTACTACTTTTGAGCCATGCATCATCACATCTTTTCGGAACGCCTTCACGGTGCGTGAAGCTAAGATACGTCCAATAGCAAAACCTTGAATCTTGGTTTCAAATTGTTGGCGTGGCAAAATTGCATGCAATTTTTCAACAGCATTATCTGCTTCTTCAGTAGCTTTTTTTCGAGAAATAACTCGCGTGAATGCTGGGACCACTTCATCAGCCACTAAAATATCAAGACGTGTTACATCTGCAGGTTGCATTACACCAAGCTCATACGAAATTGACGCATATCCTGAGGAAACACTTTTTAAATCATCGAAGAAATTCCGCATCATTTCGCGAAGTGGCATATTGATAATGAGTTCAGTACGATTGTCTCCAAAACTTTTTGTATCAATCAATAGTGCCTCGTGATCATGAAGCATTGGCATGAGTCTCTCCATGTAAGCATGCGGCATAATAATTGTAATTGTCACCCATGGTTCTTTGACTTCGACAAGCTCGCCGTCATTCGGAAAAAGGTGCGGGGAATAAATCATAACCTCTTTGCCATTTTTATATTTCACCTGATATGTAATCGATGGCGTGGTGACCACGAGCTCGAGCGCAAATTCACGACGTAGTCGTTCGGTGATTATTTCTAAGTGCAACATCCCCAAAAATCCCGCACGAAATCCTCGGCCGAGTGCACCAGAGGTTTCCTCTTCATATGAAAATGCAGAGTCAGAAAGAGAAAGTCTTCCCAATGCAAGTTTTAAATTTGGAAATTCATCTTGAGATTCTGGATAGAGTGATGCCCATACCACTGGTCGTGGTTTCTGATATCCAGGAAGCGGTGGGAGTGAGTCTTTGACATTCACAATCGTGTCTCCGACAGATGCGATACCTGAACGCTTAATACCAGTGACGATATATCCGATCTCTCCTTGAGATAATTTTTCTCGGGGAGTTTCTTCTGGAGAAAATGTTCCTACTTCAAGTGCCAGGAATTTTTCATTCGCAATAGAAAACAAAAGTGAATCGTGACGACGAACTTCCCCATCGAAAATTCGTAGATACACAATCACTCCTTGATGGTTTGAGTATTTAAAATCGAAGACAAGTCCACGGAAACCTGTGCCACTTATTATTTCAGATGCCTTCGGTGGTGGAATTTTTGCAATAACTCGATTCAAAAGTTCGGTAACTCCTTCACCTGTTTTTCCAGACACCCCAAGAACTTCGTCTGGTGAAATACCCAAAAGAGTGGCAATCTCGAGCTTTGTTTCTTCAACCCGCGCGAGTGGAGAATCTATCTTGGAAACCGCTGGCACAATAGTAAGCCCTTGAGCCTTCGCCATTTCAAGAACAGTGAGTGTTTGAGCTTGGACACCTTGAGTCGAGTCTACGAGCAATATAGAGCCTTCTACGGCCTTTAAAGCGCGTGATACCTCGTATGAGAAGTCAATATGCCCTGGGGTATCGATGAGGTTTAATTGATATTCCCCAGTGTTTGATTTATAGGACATACGGACTGGCTGCATTTTGATCGTAATACCACGCTCACGTTCAAGCTCCATATTATCGAGCACCTGGTCCTTCATTTTACGCTTTTCAATTGTTCCGGTAATTTCAAGCATCCGGTCAGCCAACGTAGACTTCCCGTGATCAATGTGTGCAATAATGCTGAAATTCCGTATGTGTTTTAAATCCATGGATATCCCATACTAGCAATTTTTACCCTTAGTATCAAATAAAAAACCCTCCTGCGATTTGACGCAAAAGGGTTTTCTCCATATAAAAATGTGCTGTAAATTAATTAATTCTTCACCTCTTCTTTTTTCTTTGAAGGTAAACTTTTCAGGAAAACTCTGATATCGCTTGTAACGATTTCCGGTGAATCATTATTCCTCATAAAAGTCCTGCCAAAAAGCTTCTCATAAAGCTCAATGTATCGCCCGGATGTCGGATCAATAATCTCGGTCATATCAGGTACCTGCTGGCTTTCCTTACCCTGGAATCCACGTTCTATGAGCCATTCACGAACAAACTCCTTGGAAAGCTGCTTTTGTGCTTCCCCTTTTTTCTGACGCTCTTCATACCCGTCAGCATAAAAGTAACGTGATGAATCCGGCGTGTGAATCTCATCAATAAGAAGAATGTTTCCCTCTGAGTCAGTCCCAAATTCATACTTCGTATCAACAAGGATCAAGCCACGCCTTGCAGCAAGTTCTGTCCCCCGGTCAAATAATGCATAGGTGTACCTTTCAAGCTTTTCATAATCAAACGCATTAACTAACTCCGATTCTAAGATGTCTTCCTTGCTGATATCTTCGTCATGACCAACAGCTGCTTTAGTGGTAGGAGTGATGATCGGCTTAGGAAATTTATCATTCTCCTTCATTCCCTCCGGCATCTCTACCCCGCAAATCATTCTCTTACCAGCTTTGTATTCCCTCCAGGCATGACCGGAAAGATATCCACGAATCACCATTTCAACCTTATATGGTGTACAAAGTTTATGAACAGAAACACGCGGATGTGGCACTCCTAAAAGAGAATTGCCAACAATATCTTCGGTTGCTTTCATGGTGTTCACCGCAATCTGATTCAACACCTGCCCTTTGTAGGGAATGGATTTTGGCAACACAACATCAAAAGCAGAGATATTATCGGTGACTACCATCACCAAAATCTCGTTTTTCAATGTATACACCTCGCGGACCTTGCCACGATATAGACCGGTTTTCCCGGGAATATCTAAGGTCGCCCATAGATTTTCAACAGAAGCACCTCCAGCACCTCCGGAATTCTGATTAAACTGTTTTTTCAGCATACTGATTTGGTTTTTAATTAATTTTTTGTTTTTATTCCTGGCCTGAATATACGTAAAAAATCACAGAATGTCAATTTGTGTTATCAAAAAAAACGAAGCAATTGCTTCGTTTTTTTTGTAGTATTTTTTGTGACTTACGACAAATGCTGATCTTCAGTGATGATAATCTTATTTTTAAAAATACGTCGATGAAGTGCATTATATACATCCTTGAGCTCTTCATTCTTAAGAAGCACGAGTACACAGACACCAACAATGATACCAGCGATTCCTGCGATAACTCCTTGCATAAGTATCCCCCACACCGTATCAAGATCGAAATAATTACTTAAAATTCCCAAAAACTCATATGCGGTGAATCCCATAAAGAACGCTCCACAGAAACTCTGGAAAAGAGTTCGACGAAATGGTTTCGCTTCGCCATCTTTCAAGAAATCATGTTTGAACAAAAACCAGAGTGCGTAATAATTGGCAATCGTACCAATTGAATACCCGAGCGCAAGCATGAGCACATCAGTACCCGGCACATCAGCAACACGGAGCAGGTCTTCAATGAAATATCTGAAATAATCACTATGATGAAAAAGGTACAAACACCCCAGTGATGTGAATACTTCAAGCGCAGTAAACGCGAGATTTACTAAAAGTGGACGCCATGTTTTTCCCGCAGCATAATAGCCTCGTACCAATAGTCCAGTGAGACTCTGCGCAAGTACTGAAAGAGTGAATAGCGCGAGTGCTGCGGCGGTCAGACGGGTATCATTCCACGAAAATTTTCCACTTCCTAATATCACGCGCACGATCTGTGCACGAAGGACGATAAACAAGAACATGACCGGTAATGACCAAAAGATAACTTGCCGACAAGCATCGACAAGTTGTTTTTTAAACAAGACAATATTCCCCTGCGCGTACGAAAATGACAGCATTGGGAATACCGCGACTGAATATGAAAGACCAATAATGGTAATCGGAACTGACTGCAGATTGAATGAGAAGTTAAAAATAGAAACGGCTCCTTCGTGAAGCGTGGTAGCAATAGCAATAATGATAGAGAGTGTGATTGATGAGAGCGAAAGACCGAGCGTTCGCGGCAAAGACAGGAAGATGATCCGTTTCATTTCCTTAAAATCAATACGGAATGTAAACCGCGGGAAAAATCGCTTTGATGCGAGCACAGGGACTTGAAGTGCCACTTGAAGAAATGCTCCGATAATCACCCCGATACCCAACCCCACCACCCCGAAATACGGAAGGAGGAAAAATATGCCGAAAATTATTCCAATATTGTAGACAACGGGAGTAAGCGCGTATACCACAAAACGTTTATAGATCTGAGTGATGGTACCGAATAAATTTGAAACTCCCAACAGTATCGGTGAGAGAAGGAGCAGTCGAGAGAGTATGACAAGTTGTGATCGTTCTGCTGCACTAAATCCCGGAGCAACATAATGTGACAGCCACGGCATCAAAATGAATGCGAGTAAACATAATGAACCAACCCCAACAACAAAGACGGTGAGCAATTGGTTGAGTAATTTTCCAGCACGAGAAATAGAATCGTCATTCTTATCTTCAATCAAATGTATAAAGAATGGCAAGAGTACGGTGATTGAAAACAAGGTAGAAATAGAATTGTAAATGATGTCCGGAATACGAAACCCCGCATAGTAGATATCAAGCGTTGTTCCCGGCCCTACCACATGGGCAAGCATGCGATCTCGTAATAATCCTAAAACTTGAGATAGCAGCGCAAAAACACCGATAAGAAATGCGGCTTCAGTTATTCTATTTGATTCTTTTTTGAAGAAGTAAAAAAGCTTTGATACCATAACTAAGCGCAAACGATACTTACGATCTTTTTGGGAACATAAATTATTTTCTTGATCTCTTTTCCATCTATCCATGGAATGATACGTTCATCTGCCTGAGCAACACGCTTAATTTCATCTTCAGAAAGAGAGGCAGATACTTTTATTTCAGCACGCACTTTTCCATTTACTTGTACAACGATTGTAATAATATCATCAATTATCTTTTTTGGATCATACTTTGGCCATTTTGAGGTGTGAATAGTTTTTTTCTCACCAAGTTCTCGCCATAATTCTTCAGTGATATGTGGAGCAAATAACGCAAGGAGTTGTAAATATGCTTTGAAATCTTTGAATGACACAGTAACATCCTTGTCCATATCGTTCGCCGCAATCATAAGCGCTGAAACAGCCGTATTGAAACTCATTGATTCAACATCTTCTCCAATTTTCTTGATTGTCTTATGAATTAGTTTTTCAATCTCAGAGTCACTTTTGGTATTTTTCTTTTGAGCTTGAACTTTCTCTGCAATTCTCCAGACTTTTTCCAAGAATCGTCGTGGGCCGATCAAACTATCAGTGCTCCATGAAGCTGCTTGCTCAAATGGTCCAATAAACATTTCGTAGACACGAAGTGTGTCAGCTCCATAGGTCTTCACAATAGCATCTGGATTCACTACATTACCGCGAGATTTTGACATCTTCTCTCCTCCTTCAGCCAAAATAAGGCCATGTGAAGTACGCTTCTTATATGGTTCTGTAGTTGGAACCAGCTTCAAATCATAGAGGAATTTGTGCCAGAAACGAGAATAGAGTAAGTGCAGTGTTGTATGTTCCATTCCGCCGTTGTACCAGTCCACTGGAGTCCAATATTTCAAATTTTTCTTCGATGCAAATTCTTTTTTGTTTTTTGGATCTGCATAACGCAAGTAGTACCACGATGATCCTGCCCAGTTT
>JAHFNN010000085.1 GCA_023267315.1 Candidatus Nomurabacteria bacterium
GATGTGGTCTCTATCCGTCCAGAAGATGGCGATATCAGAGTCGCTTTCGGAGTTACACCAACATCAACTGTAGGTACAGTCATCAAGAAAGGCACAAAACAATATCTTAAAGGCGATATCAGTACTCTCAAGCTCATCCGCACAGGTGGTGCAAACGTTCTCTGCGAAATAGGTTATTTCGTAGGCAGAGATAGTGAAATTGAAAATGGTATCGTGAGTGAAATGACTCTCAACGCCGTAGATATCGAAATCGGAGCTGTAGAACTTAAAGACGGTACTACTGATACTCGTGCAATTATCAACGCAGCCAATACCGCCCGTGCAGCTACGGATCAGGTTCTCTTGGTACAAAACATTGATGCTACAGGTAAAGTCGGCTCAGGTGGATTTGCCGAAGATTCAGCACATGTTTCTGGTGATGTTGGTACGGAAGTTCTCGCCAGACGCGCCGATGTAGCCACTTCAAGCTCGGGTACTGATGGCGATTATTCAACACTCAACACTGATGCGAATGGTAAGCTTTGGACTCGTCCCGATGGTGGAGCTGCCTCAGGTGCAACCGACAACGGCAATCCAGTAAAAGTAGGTGGAGTTTATAACTCTACCGCTCCAACGCTCACCACAGGTCAACGTGGTGATGCTCAGGTCGATGTAAATGGTAACTGGGAAGTCAATCAACGAACGCTTCAAGCAGGTGAGGATTTGTCGAATAATGTGCTTGCCACAGTTCAAAGAAAATTAGCAAGTCCTTCTTATTCTCCTCTCGCTTTTCAGAATCTAGGTGCTAATGTGACTTTGAATGTGAAGGCTTCCTCTGGAAATGTTTTTTCATTAAAATGTCATAACATCAACGCCGCCGCTAGATATATCCAACTCCATAATACGGCCACAGTACCTGCTGGTGCTGCTGTACCAATATGGACAGCTCTTGTTCCTGCGGGAGCTGAAGTGGTATTTGGAACGGATTATTTCACTCAGGAAGGTATGAACTTCTCTACAGGTATTGCTTTCGCTTTCTCAACTACTGAGGCGACCTATACAGCAGGTGCAGCAGCAGATCAGTTTACGCATCTCATGTACATATAATCTAACTTTCTTCTATTATGCCTAGTTACACAATTACTGATAAACAACCGAGAAATGATGGAACGAATATCTATACTGTTATTTTAAAGACAGATAGTGATTATTCTGAACAACAGAAATATATTGCAACCGATGAAACTGAAAAAGAAATACTTTCTGAGGCTGCAAAAAGTTTCCAACTCTCTCAACCTGCTCCAGTAGAAACGATAGACACTACCACTCCTGTTGAAGTCAAAGTATCCCTTTAAATTATGATTCATGCCTCGTTTAACAACATCAATCCAGAAGGAATGGGGACTGAGATTCAACGGAACAACGCAGGGAGCGCAATCAGCCGCTACGCTTAATCTTACGGGCACAGACAAGATCACTCTTACTTATTGGATAAAGCAAAATGCCTCCACAGGTTCATTGCAAGTAATCTCTGAAACATCCTCTTCCTATGGTCTTCATTCGGGAACATTTTTAAGTCTTATAACGACTTCAAATACACTTGCCTTCGCTATTGTTGGAAATGGAGGCAATACAGAATGGTATACACAACCTATCGTTAAGGGACAATGGTATTTTGTTGCATTTACTTGTGATCTTACAAAATCAAGTGCTACTGCACTCAAGGGATATGTGAATGGAGCATTAAGTTTTGGTTCAGCTGTTACTACTGGCCCAACTCCTGTAGGCACAAACTTTGATAACGAAAAGTTGAATATTGGAGCAAGAAATAATGGCGCCTCTCTCTTCTCGGCTATATCGTTAAAAGATATGCGTATTTATAGCAGTATTCTTACCCCTGCGCAGATTCAAACCATGTATGAACAAGGGCCTAATGTTGCATTTGGTTCATCTACAAGTTGGTACAAAATGAATGATGGCACTTCAACTACACTTGTGGATTCGGGTAGTGCTTTAAACAATCAAGCGATAGTAGGGAGAACAACTACAGGCGCTTCTCCCTCCACAATGTGGGTTATTGACCCCGTGCGACCTCCTAGATTGACTCAAACTTCAAATACCCAGTCAGTTCTCTTCAACGGAACCTCAGATAGAATCAGTATTCCTGATGCCACTAGCCTTAATATGGGTACAGGAAATTTCACTATTGAAGCTAAAGTATATATTGAAAAGCTCTTTTATAATTTTATTACTGATAAGATCGACCTCGCATCTGGTAATGGATGGCAATTATTCACAGGAGAACCGATTGTAAATGCCGTTAATAGAATTACAATGTGGCTACAGCAAGGAGTTAACTATATGGGAGTAAGCAATTTTAATACATTTATTCCTGGGCAATGGTATCATGTTATTGCTTCTGTTACGCGAAATGATGTTACTCAATACAAGATTTTTCAGAATGGAATATGCGATCCTGTATATTCAGGAACCGCAGATTATTCAAATACAACAGGAAGCATATCAAATGCAGAACCTCTTGATATTGGACATCGCAAGAATGCGGCAGGTCTCTTTATAAAAGGAGGGATTTACGATGTTCGTCTTTACAACCGCGCCCTCACAGATGATGAGTGTCTTTCTCGTTATTATACGAACGAAAATATCACATCAGGACGTGTTAGTTGGTGGAAAATGAACGAAGGTTCAGGCACAACAATCGCAGACTCTCAAGGTACAAACAACGGAACAATCACAGGTGGTACTTGGACTCTTAACACAATGTCATAATGCTTAGATTACCAGTCACCAACTTCACTACTTCGATTCAATTTAATGGCACTAACCAGTCAGGGTCTACCGCTGCGATTGATTTATCAGGTACAAATAAAATCTCAATGGTCTATTGGGTGAAAAGTACAGGTGTTGGATTTGGGAATATCGTGCTTGAATTGACAACAAATTTTAATGCTTTTACGGGCGGATTCGTTTCTTCAACTGAAGCTTTTGGTCATTCCGCAGCTATAAAAGGAAATGTTGGTTATGGTCTTTTTCAAGCATCTACGTTTAATCCAAAATCATGGAATAGAATTGCAGTGATTATGGATAAATCAGCCTCATCTACAAATGAAGTAAAGGTTTATGTAAATGGTGGACTTGCGGGAGTTATGGCCTCAAGTGCAGAAAATACGAATAACTTCGATAACGCTGCTCTCTTTATCGCAGCAAGAAATAATGCCTCAAATTACACTGGTATGAATATTTGCGGAATAAAAATGTACAAGGACTACGCTTGGACAGCATCTGATGTTTTGGCCGAGTATTCAAGCGGTGCAGTCCCATCTTCGGGCACAGTAGTAGGTATTTGGCCTTGTGATGAAGGTTCAGGAACAACACTCACTGACACATCAGGCAATGGTAGAAACTTTACGCTTCTCAATACTCCATCTTGGTCACTCGATGTTCCAAGAAAAGAGCGGAGAGCGGTCACAAATGATCTCTTCTCTTTGAAATTTAATGAGAATGCTACGAATCAATATGGTAGCACAGCCTCAACAACTCTTGGAACAGCACAAATTAGTCAGGCATTTGATTTCAAGCTTATCAAATTACCTACAGCCAATACCTCAACTTTTTGGGAAATTAGTACTGATATAAATGGTGGTG